>CAMBHQ010000270.1 GCA_945867245.1 uncultured Porphyromonas sp. | reverse complement strand
AGGGAGGCTACACGGGGCAGGATGCTAAGGTACTCGTAGTCGTTACACGCATGCGCCAGAGTGTAGAGATAACGCGCCTTATCGAACAAATTGACCCGAAAGCCTTTATTACAATAGGACAGGTTAAGGGCGTCTATGGCGAAGGCTTCGAGAGCATGACCAACAAGCCCTCCTAGTCCGACGTGTAGATAAGAATATACATCCATATAAATCCTATAGATATGGGACAACAGAATTATTGCGTAATCATGGGGGGCGGCGTCGGTAGTCGCTTCTGGCCCATGAGCCGTGAGGGGCGACCCAAGCAGTTCCTAGACATTTTTGGCACGGGACGCTCCCTATTGCGTATGACCTTCGATAGGTTCGCACGCTTCATCCCGATAGAGAATATCCTCGTCGTAACGAATGAGATGTATCTAGAGCAGGTGCTGGAGCAACTTCCCGAGATGCGTCCCGAGCAGGTGCTGCTAGAGCCTCTGCGTCGCAATACAGCACCGTGTATTGCCTATGCTTGCTACCACATACAGGCCAAGTGCCCTGATGCGAATATTATTGTTAGTCCCTCGGACCACCTTATCCTCGATGAGGACCGCTTCGTACGCGATCTACAGCGTGGACTAGAGTATGTCTCGGGGCGTAGCGAATTGCTAACCCTCGGGGTGCGTCCTTCGCGTCCCGAGACCGGCTATGGTTACATCCAGATAGTGCCCGAGGAGGGTAAGGCGGGGGACGACTTCCATCGGGTGCAGACCTTCACGGAGAAGCCTAACCGAGAGTTGGCCGAGGTCTTCGTTAATAGCGGGGAGTTCCTCTGGAATAGCGGGATGTTTGTCTGGAACTTGCAGACCATCATGCAGGAGTTGCATCAGCAACTGCCCGATCTCTGTAGCCTGATGGAGGAGGGACTAGGCGCCTTTGCCACCGAGCGTGAGCGAGCCTTCATCCACGACGCTTTCCCCCGATGCCAGAGTATATCTATCGACTACGGGGTGATGGAGAAAGCTGGGCATGTAGCCGTACTACCTGTAGACTTCGGCTGGGCAGACCTCGGGACTTGGGGCAGTATCTATGACCTCAAGGACAAGGACGCTAACGACAATGTTACGCTCCGTGGGGAGGCGCTTTATTACGAGAGTAAGGGCAATATGGTCGCTATGGAGGACCCCAGCAAGCTGGTCGTGCTACAGGGCATCAATGACTGCATTGTAGCCGAGGCCGATGGGGTATTGCTCGTCTGCCACAAGAGTGAGGAGCAGCGTATCAAAGACTTCACGAGCGATGCATCGCGCCTCTACAACAAGAAGTATGACTAATAGCTAAGGCAATGGAGGCTTTCTTGCAACTAGTCTGGCAGCAACGCTTATGGGAGGACTTGCGTCCCGTAGGTGTGCTAGAGGGTTGCGAGGTAGAGATATTGGATGTCGGGCTCTGCAACAGTAATGCAGGGCCCGATTTCTTTGAGGCTAAGGTGCGCATAGATGATATTACCTGGGTCGGGGCGGTAGAGATACATGCGCGTGCTAGCGAGTGGCTACAGCATCAGCACCACTTAGACCCAGCCTACGCAGGCGTGGTGCTACATGTCGTAGAGGAGTACGACACGCCCATCCTAGGGTATAATGGGCACGAACTACCTACGCTCGTGATGAAGGTGCCCCAGGAACTTCTTCAGCGTGCCGAATACTTACTACAGCATGCCACGCTATTGCCCTGCGCTCCGCTCGGAGAGCGTCTAAGTCCTCGGCTCATAGAGGAGCATCTAGAGACTCTCCTCTCTGAGCGACTGAGTGCCAAGGCCGAGGCCGTGCATCGTCTAGCCGAGCAGTACGGATGGCACGAGGCTCTCTACATCACGGTGATGCGCTACTTCGGGTCGGAACTCAATAACGATGCCATGGAGCAGCTCGCTCGCGCCTTGCCGTACCGCCTGCTGATACGCTATGCCGATAGCCCCTGTAAGTTCGAGGCTTTGCTTCTCGGGGTGTCGGGATTGCTCTCCTCGGTACCCGAGGGTGAGTATCGTAGTGTCTTGGAGAACGAATACCGCTACTTGGCGCACAAGCACGAGCTCAGTACCCTTCGCTTGGGCTGGCGTCAGGCACGTACTCGTCCCGCTAGCTTTCCGCTGAGGCGCCTCCTACAGGCCTCGGCACTGCTCCGGAAGTCGAGCTTTACCCCGACGACTTATGCCAGTTGCGATAGCCCAGAGGCTATGCGACTAGCCCTCTCTCCCTTACCTCTCTCTCTCCCCGACCTTACCTTCTCCCTCACACATTCCAATTTCCACCGAACAACGACCGCCATTCTCTCCCTCTCTCTTAATTTCTCCATCCACGAACGACACGCACCAGCTAGCTACTACTCCTGAGTCTGACGACGACTCCACCGCCATAGGCCTGCGCATTCGCGATAATGGGCTGCACAGGAACCCAGACCCAGCAGCAGCGACTCCGACTCCGCCGGCCGCCCCGAGGGAGAGGCAGCAGCTACAGCTTCGTCTTCGTC
>CAMBHQ010000269.1 GCA_945867245.1 uncultured Porphyromonas sp. | reverse complement strand
AACCACATCCACTGACGTAGCAGTAGCTGGAGAATATCAAGTATATTAATATCTGTAAGGGCAACAAAGGCTGAGGGCTGTTGCGACTGTTTAGTATTATCCATATTCACTAACGCTTCAGAAGAGCCACCACTGCTACAATCGAAGATATCGAGCTCAAGGCATAGCCTGTCAGCTGTAGAATGCGCTCGATGCCTTCGTTCTCACTACGACGATAGAGAGGCTCTACATAGATGATATCGTTTTGCTTCAAGTAGAATGCAGGCGACGAGAAAAGCTCGGTAGACTTTAGATTCATGCGGTAAGTAACAAACTGACCATCAATACGACGGATAACCTGCACCTTCTCGAGATTCGCATTGATAGGGAGATCGCCCACATAAGAGATAGCTTCCAGTATATTTAATTCGGACTTGTCGCTGATGCTAAGAATACCACCGACAGCTCCATTGAAGGGGGTAAAGCCACTGTTCGTTCCAGTCCCCACGGAAGTCTTTGCCACAGGTGCAGCTCCCAACAGATAAACCTGAAAGTTCGTAAATAGGACCTGTACACGTGGGTCTGGCACATACTTACTAGCCTTGATTTTCGCTTCTATAAACCGAGAGGCCTCTTCGAGCGTCATCCCACTGATTTTCAGTGCACCTAGCACTGGGAAATCAATCTCACCATGACTATCAACAAGGTAGCCTAGTGTCCTAGCCCCTCGCACATCTTCATCGTAGACGTTTGTAGCCCCAGAGTTGGGCAGCCCTGGTATCGTTGTCTGGAAGCCTCGAGAGGTGAATGGTCCTAGTAACTCCGGATAAGCACTCTGCACTGCTATTCGTAGGCGATCACCTACCTGTATCCTGATCTTACCCTGATGCTCCACACTGTAAAGCTTGGCGAGCTCGACATCCTGCAGATAAGCATAGCGCTTGGGGGATCCACAACTAGCCAGTAAAAGGAGCAACGCCACCGTAAGTAGCGAAACACACCTGAATGGATTTAATATTCGTATCATAATTAATTCTAGAATTTCTTACCAAAGATAATGGAAATAGACGTAAGGTAGATAATCTTAATATCCGTCCATAGAGAGCGATCTGCCAGATACTGGAGGTCGTAATCAAGGCGCTTAAGCATCTTCTCCATTGTATCCGTATAGCCATTATATAGTGTAGCGTATGAAAATAACCCTGGCCTAATAGCGTACAATTTGGCGTAGGCAGGATTGTGCTCCATAATCTGGTCGATATAGAACTGGCGCTCTGGGCGTGGCCCTACGAAGCTCATATCTCCACGCAGGACATTCCATAGCTGGGGGAACTCATCAATATGATGCGCTCGGATAAAGGCTCCGACCTTCGTCAGTCTAGGGTCATTATCCCCAGCGAACAATTGAGGGTTACCCATACTCTCGGCATCCATGCGCATCGAACGAAATTTATATAGCATAAAGGGCTTACCATCCTTGCCGATACGCTCCTGGGCGTAGATAACATCCCCATCTGGCTCCTCGCGCTTAATCGCAATATAGATGATTAGCATCACCGGAGCGAACAGCACCATCGAGCCTAGAGCGAGCAAGAAATCAAAAACTCTCTTTACTGTAGCTTGCATAGTTGTGTAATTTACTCCTCTCTTTAATCCGTTAGTAGTTTATTGTAGTGTGCCACCAAACCATCAATCATGGCCTCCTGGGTAAAGAGCTTATGGTAGCGATACAGAGAGCCCATGCTGAAGCGCTCATAGAGATGGCTATCCTCACAAATCATCTGCGCAGCAATAGCGATCTCCTTAGACGAGCATGGCTCTACATTCAGACCTGAGGTTCCGTGTTCGTTTACCCAGGGCACTCCAGAGCCGGGGATATTAGTGGCGATAATCGGACGACCACAGCTCATTGCCTCGACCTGCACGATAGCATAGGCCTCCGTCTTGATCGTAGAGCTCAGGCAGAATACATCACAGGCACCATAATAAGCGGACTCAACCTCACGCGGGATAAAGCCCAAGATAAACACCTTGTGCTGTAGACGGTACTTCTCCACCATATCCTGCAAATGCCCCTTAAGCGGACCACTTCCTCCAATCAAGACAATATAATCATCAGGGAGCAATGAGGCGGCCTCAATCAAATACTCGTAGCCCTTATACTCGACTAGTCGCCCCATCGAATAAATAATCTTCTTCCCTGGGTACTGATTCCGGATCATCGCTACCATCTCAGGTTCTGGAGCTCGTTCGCGCACCCCAATCGGCAGGTAGTCCACCTTATGCTGAGCCTTACGGAGCGCCGGAGACTGCTCCACATACACAGGCGTTGTCCCTAAGATAAGATCAGCACGATTAACGACCCAAGCCTGTAGAGGCTTAAAGAACTGTAGCAAGACCTTCTGCTTCAGGATATCGCTATGCCAATGTATTACTACCTTTCCCTTGTAACCAGAGAGCATTAGTGCTAGTACAGCCATAGGGTCTGGCAGGTGGATATGTATGATACCATAGCGACGACAGATACGTCGTAG
>CAMBHQ010000268.1 GCA_945867245.1 uncultured Porphyromonas sp. | reverse complement strand
CAGCGACCACGCACGACTACGCACTCGTCCCTTAGTTAGTGGATACTTGTCCACCTATTAGGGGACGACTTGCCCGCCTAATAGGCGGCCATTGCTCTGCCTATTAGGTAGCCACTTGGCTACCTAATAGGCGGTCTATAGCAAGGGCTATGCTCGGGATATCTATCTACTGGCAGAGGACAAGGACAGGGGCCTAGGCTCGTCTTTTGCGGATATAACCGCTGAGCAACACGACAAGCGTAAGGGCTCCCAGAGCGAATACGAATAGCTCCACACCCCACTTTCCTATCAAGGGCTGGTACAGCCTACCCGTATGCATCTCTAGTGCATACTGCCATAGCGAATAAGGCATCTCTGCGACTTCGCTTGGCTGCACAAGTAATTGCCGAGGACTCGGGGCTTGCCCTCTCTGCATAAGCACTAGGCCCTCGTCGTAGGTGAATAAGTGGATGCTATCTCCTGCCCTAGACACATAGCCACTGACCATCAAACGGCTAGTGGGGCGAGTACGTATCGAGGTATCTACCTCCTTGTTACTCAGGTAATCCCAGACCCTGCGTTGCTGCTCGTCCACGAGGAAAAGTCCCGAGAAAGAGCCTATCAACCATTCGCGGGCAGCGAGCTGCTCCATCACATTGATACCCATAGGGCTAACGCTTGGTTGGACACTCCACTTATAGGGCTTACTGCCCCACGAAGAGAGACGATAAAAACCCTCCGAAGTGGACAATAGCCATTCGCCTGTGTATTTATCGAAACGTAGAGCACGCAGGCGCTCGTGCCATGGGTTATCGCTCGACAAATGGCTTATACTCCAGGGCTTGAGCTTCCCCATCACGAGAGGAATCATCAGTGGTGGGCGTAGACACCAGCCACTAAGGACTATGAAGAGCAGAGGGACGAAGAGCCATCGGCCGAGACCATTGTGCCAGCGATACTGAGTCATCAGCAGTCGCCCTAGACGACGCTTGTCTTTGTCTTGCCCCTTACACTGGTCGGCCCTAGAGCGAAGTATTGTGTAGTACAGCCCTGTTGCGCTAAGGAGCATCATCACAATCCCTATCGCATCTACCAAGAGACGACCTGCCAGACCCAAATACTCCCCACTGTGTAGCGCCCACAGCAAGCGGAAGAGTGATAGCGCCCCCGTGTAGTCATCGGGGGCAACTAGCTCGTGCCGTTGCCACTGCGGCACCTTAGACTGCGGAGCCGTGAAGATATGGGAGCGACTCATCAGCACTAGGCTATCGCCCTGTAGCTGTAGGTCGCTAAGCCTAGCCCCCTCTCTATCGGGTATGGGAATAGACTCCCAGCGCTGTGCCTGACGATAGAATAGCCCATACTGAGTCGCCAGCCATAGCCCCTGGCTGTCGCTCTGCATAGCCACGACTTTGCGGGCATCAATACCTGCGGGCAAGCCCTCGTTGGCGGGCTGAGCTACCGACCAGGGACTATCGGTAGGCCTGCGCCATACCCCTGCCTGTCCGTAGATATAATCGTAGCCTTGATGCCGTAGGTGGCCCTTGCCTGCAGCCTGACTCCAGTTGGTGATGCGGTAGTCTGCAGGGAGCAGAGCATTCGGCACGTTGCAGGTCACGAGTAGTTCTCTATGATTGAGAAGTATCCCCGAGAGGGCCGAGAAAAATAAAAGCAGGCAGAGCGGGATGCCCAACCAACGATGTAGCCACTTGGCGCTGAACTTCTTCATGCTTGTCGTTCTGTAGTTTCTGAAAGTTGAGAGATACGAACAAAAGTATAACATTCCTTGCTGATGCTCTGTAATCTGTGTTACACCTCAGGGCCCAAACAATGAGAGGCCATTGCACGAGCGCTTACTAGGCCAGAGGCGCCCCATCTCAGTGCATGAGTACGAAGGAGCCTCAGAGACACAAAAAGCTCCCCTATATCGTACCCATAGGTCGATATAGGGGAGAGATGTATTCGGTATATTCAGAGAGGGCTAGCGCAGGCGCTGAAACTCCTCGTGCCAGACCTCGTGGCAGAGTTCGTCCTCGTCCCTCGGGTCGGGGCCGTACCTATTAGCTCCCACTTGCCCAGGCAAGCACATCATCACCAGGATGTATGTATTCAGGATATAGAAACCCCAACCGAGCCAAGCCGAGGGGACTTGCCAATAGATGAGGACCAGAGCTATATAGAGGACAACAGGCCAAGCGCCATGCCCCCTATCATGCAGACGACGCACCATGGCAGAGAGGACAGGCAGGGCGATTAGAGCCATCATACCGAAGCCACTAAACATCAGTAGACGTTCGTCCTCGACCCAGTCCGATAAGACAATCAGCCAAAGGAAAAAGCTTAGATTGACCAAGACCGCAAAGAGGGCCGCCGTAAACCAATAGTCCCGACGTGTAGCACGCCCACGGAAGTCCAGGGGCCTCTGCACATAGCAGGACCAGCCATAGCGTATAATGCCTCCGAAAAGTATTCTGAGTAGACTAAACATAGAGTAGCTCGGTAGTATCCTCAGCGCCGCACCAGCCAGAAAGCGAGGGCCAGCAAGG
>CAMBHQ010000267.1 GCA_945867245.1 uncultured Porphyromonas sp. | reverse complement strand
GCTGTGCTACACAGTGCTCCTAGCTGTAGATACATACTCTGTCCGCAGTAAAGATGAAAGCCGAGAGTGTCCGTCTTTCGAGGCTGCACACGATAGCGAACTTCTCTTTCGTCTCTGTCAGCGGGAGGATCTGTTGATGGACTATTGCTCGGTGGGGCATCCAGACTGTGGTTATATAGAGGACTATCTGCGTTCACTGGCTCATCCTGGCGTACAGGGCATCGAGCGTATCCGGGGACGGCATAAGTTCGCTTATTTGGCGAGTTATATCCTGATGGTTCATTACCTAGCCGAGCATAATCTACTCCCCGAGATACGCCTGTATCGCGACTACAATGTGGAGTCCCGAGACGTAGATATGATCGTAGATATAGGCAACTCCTGCACCACGGCAATTCTCTCCGAGCAGGGAGAGGGAGCGCCATTCTCTAGGCTAAGTGTACTAGAGTTACAGGACCTTACAGAGCCACTACAGCAGACTGGTGCGGGGCATCAGCTCCGTCGTTATACAGAGCCCTTCGACATGCGGGTAGCTTTCCGTAGGGCGGACTTCGGGCGTATCGGCTATAGGGATAGTCGCCAGTTTGCCTATCCATCGCTGGTTCGTCTAGGTCAGGAGGCCTTATCTCTAGCGACCCTGTCTCAGCGTTCTGGCACGAGGAGCAGCTCTACCTGCTCTAGCCCCAAGCGCTATCTTTGGGACAGCAAGCAGAGTAGGGATGAGTGGGAGTTTATCACCCTAGAGGGTGAGAATATGCACGAGACTGTGCTGGAGCTACCCGGGGTAACAGGCTATCTGCTCGATGATGGTAGGCTCAGCCCCACAGAGGGGCTGAGTGGCTGGCGCAAGCGTTACTCGCGTAGATCACTGATGACTTTTGCCCTGTTGGAGATGCTGCAGCAGGCTCGCATGCAGGTCAATAGTCCGAGCTATCGAGAGTGTTATGGCCTAGAGGAGCAGCCACGTCGTCTGCGTCGCCTTCTGCTGACCTGCCCGACAACGATGTCTGCCGAGGAACGTCAGGCCCTAGTGCGCTGTGCCCAGGAAGCTGTACGCTTGTTCCTCAAGAGCGACCCCCACAATCAGGGCGGTATAGAGGTACTACCCAACTACAAGCCTAGGGACGATGAGGAGCGGATGTGGTATTATGACGAGGCTACCTGTGCTCAGCTGGTATATCTATATTCCGAGCTAGGCTACAAATACAAAGGCAGTGCTGAGGAGTTTCTGAAGCTCTATGGGCATCGCCATCCGGAGACAGGAGCGCAGGAATTGACCATTGGCTCCATTGATATTGGGGCGGGGACGTCGGACCTGATGATATGCAACTATACTATCGGGCAGCAGGGAGACGAGGCTATTGTGCCACGCCCGCTCTTCTATGATAGTTTCTATACAGCAGGGGACGATATGCTCTACCAACTGATCCGAGAGTTACTCCTCCATGCCCCTAGTGCTACGCTACGCAATGCGTATGTACCCCGTGAGGGTTATAGTTACGAGCAGATGCTCAGAGACTGCTGTGGCCCCGACTATAATGCTCAGTCCATCCGCGATAAGCAGCTACGCCGAGACCTCAACTTGCAGGTTTTCGTCCCTGTGATGTACCACTTCCTAGACCTTTATTGTCGGGGAGGGGAGAGTGCCCCCATAGGCTACGAGCAGATCTTCACTCATCGTCAGCCGAGTCGGGAGGTAAACGAGTACTTCCGGAGCTATGTGGGTGTAGCCCTCGAGGATTTGAGCTGGTACTACGATCGTGGAGGGCTAGAGAATACAGTGAGCAAGTTCTTCGAGCCTCTTATCAACAATGTCTCAGCAATTATGTATGCACATTCGTGAGATGTCATCTTGCTCTCGGGACGCCCGACCTCTCTCGACCCGCTGAGGGATCTCTTCCTGCGCTTCTATCCCGTAGCGCCTAATAGGCTTATTAGACTTAATAGCCACCACGTGGGCGACTGGTATCCCTTCGGGAAGAATACAGGCTACATCAAGAACCCCAAGACGGTCATTGCCATAGGGGCGATGATAGGCTTCTATGGCTCGGGGATGGCCTGCCTAGAGCGCTTTGCCCTAGATACCAGACTGCTGGCAGAGCAGGTAACCTCGAGTATGAACTACATAGAGGAACCACGCCAAGATAACCTCGGGATACGTTATTGCTTTACACCCGAGCAGCATCAGGGCTCTGCCACGATCTATTACCTGCCCTGTGCGCTGAAAGTGCGCAAGGTCGCCTTCGCCACCTATCCCTCTCGTCCCCTCTTCCGTATCGACTATAACGATGCTGTGCTAGAGCGTAGGATGCGCTTGAAGCTAGAGGCTCAGGGGCAGACCCCTACGGATGGACAGGTCTGGGAGGCCATAGCACGAGAGAAAGAGCGTCTGCGCCGTCTAATGCCCATGCAGATGGAGCTAAGCAGAGACCCTAGCAATCTAGAGCGTCTAGTGGTGGACGCTATCACAGACCGACATGGCAATGACCTAAATCCTAGCGACTTTGAGCTTACGGTGCAGAGTCTAGGTGTAGATG
>CAMBHQ010000266.1 GCA_945867245.1 uncultured Porphyromonas sp. | reverse complement strand
AACACCTGGTATAGCCTTGAGCTTCGTGCTAATCTCTTCGGCCAGCTCGTCATAACTTTTGGGCTCTGGCCAGTCCTCTATGGGGTGCAGGACGACCATCATATCAGTAGCTTCGGGGGGCATAGGGTCCGTGGGGACTTCGGCCGAGCCCGTCTTGCCTACTACTGTCTTGACCTCGGGAAAGCTCATCATAATGCGGGCCGCCTGCATACTCGTCTCTACGCTTTGGCTTAGGGACGCACCCTGTGGTACCACGCATTGATAGGCAAAGTCCCCCTCCTGTAGCTGTGGTATAAACTCCCCGCCTATACGAGAGAAGGCTATTAGCGCTAGGGCAAATAGCCCGAGCGTCGTACCTAGGATGAGTTTGCCACGACCTAGGGCCCAGTCTAGCCCTGGGGCATACCAAGCGCTCAGCTTATTCATTATACGGTCCGAGATATTGGGCTCGTGGCTAGGACGCTTGCTCAGGAAGCGTGCGCACATCATAGGGATGTAGGTCAGCGAGAGTATCAGAGCCCCGATGATAGCGAAGCCTACGGTCATAGCCATTGGCCCGAACATCTTGCCCTCTACGCCTACTAGACTGAGGATAGGTACATAGACAATGAGGATGATGATCTCTCCGAAAGTGGCACTACTACGTATCTGCGAGGCGGAGTGATAGACCTCGTCGTCCATCTCGCTCTGCGTTAGAGCGGTCTTGCTCCGACGTAGTGCTAGGTGGTGTAGGGTGGCCTCTACGACAATAACAGCTCCGTCTACAATTAGTCCGAAGTCTATAGCCCCTAGGCTCATAAGGTTGGCACTAACGCCGAATAGGTGCATCATAGCCAGGGCAAACAATAGCGACAGCGGTATGGCAGAGGCGACTATCATGCCAGCCCGCAGATTACCGAGGAAGAGTACGAGCACGAAGATGACTATGAGAGCACCCTCTAGGAGGTTCTTCTCTACGGTGGCGATGGCACGGTCAATCAAGTCCGTACGGTCTAGATAGGGCTCTATGGTTATGTCGCTCGGCAGAGCACGCTCGACCTCGGCGAGGCGTTCTTTGATATGCCCTACGACTTGATGGCTGTTCTCACCCTTGAGCATCATAACGATACCTCCGACAGCCTCCTCACGCCCGTCTACACTGATCGCTCCGTATCTAATAGCTGAGCCATAACTAAGCTTAGCGAGGTCTCGTATGAGTATAGTGTTGCCGGCATTGCTCCGCACGGCTATCTGTCCGATTTCCTCTAGCGACCCGACCATGCCCACGCCACGGATGAAGTAGGCATTGGGCTTCTTGTCTATGTAAGCGCCACCGGTATTCTGGTTGCCTGCTGCTAGGGCCTCGTAGACCGCACTGATACTTACGCCCATAGCACGTAGCTTATTAGGGTCTACCGAGACCTCATACTGCTTGAGCGAGCCCCCGAAACTATTCACCTCGGCAACGCCTTTGGTGCCATTCAATTGGCGGGCTACTATCCAGTCCTGTAGCTCGCGTAGCTCCATCGGACTATACTTACCGGCTTGCTTCGGTTTTAGGATGTACTGATAGACTTCGCCTAGACCAGTACTCATCGGGGCAAGCTCTGGTTTATCGACTGCCTCTGGTAGCTCTGTGGCGACCTGCTGTAGGCGCTCATTGACCATCTGGCGGGCTACTAGGCCATCTACGCTTTCGTCGAATACCAGAGTAATGACAGATAGCCCGAAGCGTGATATAGAGCGCATCTCTACGCGGTCGGGGATGTTGGTAAGTTGGCGTTCGATGGGGGCCGTTACTAGCTGCTCTACCTCCTGCGTGGCTAGGCTAGGGGCAGTGGTAATGATTTGTATTTGGTTGTTGGTGATGTCGGGTACGGCATCTATAGCTAGGCGGGTAGCGCTCCAGATACCCCATAGTATGAGCATTAGGGTGCCGAAGGCTACAGCTAGCTTGTGTTTAATACTCCATTTAATAATAGCGTCTAGCATGAAGGCTTAATATTCAGATTCTACATTGAAGAGATACGCAAAGGTAATGAAAATTACTATTCCTCCTCTGTACACTGGCGTGTGAACGCTCGTACACCAGTCGTTGAATGAGGGTGCACCAGCGACTGAACATATAATAACAGCGTAAATAGATTGATTACTATTTTCATTACGACTAGTCGCTAATATATTCGTACCTTTGGACTACAGTAATAAACCCAATGTAGTATTTACAAATACGATGAATAGTATTCAGCAACTAAACCGTGCAGCGGACAATATCCGTGTCCTCGCTGCATCGATGGTTGAGAAGTCTCGCAGTGGCCACCCTGGCGGAGCTATGGGCGGTGCAGACTTTATCAACGTCCTATACTCAGAGTTCCTCATCTTCGACCCCAAGCGTCCTGAGTGGCCAGGTAGAGACCGTTTCTTCCTGGACCCAGGGCATATGTCGCCTATGCTCTACTCTCAGCTAGCGCTGATAGGTAAGTACAGCATGGAGGACCTCAAGCAGTTCCGCCAGTGGCAGAGCGTAACGCCAGGGCATCCCGAGGTAGATGTGCGTCGTGGCGTAGAGAAT
>CAMBHQ010000265.1 GCA_945867245.1 uncultured Porphyromonas sp. | reverse complement strand
TGGAGACGAAGCCAGACTTAGCTTGGTTGGCTCTGTGTCCCGAGCTAAATGTATCCCTGTGTGAAGCCGGTATGCATCACTACGAAAGCGCTTATCTGCGTCGCCATCGTGCTCTGGCGCTGGGCTTGGTAGAGCTAGAGGGCGAGTTAGACAGAGATACGCTAAGGGATATTTTCCTTTCTTATCGTCGTCCCTTGGTCCTCGATGGTGTAGCAGTATCACAGCTGAGAGAGGCGCCAGCACTTTTGGATAGTATCCCCGAGGACTCTATACTAGTCCTCGATAAAGACACACGTGAGGAACTCCTCGGGCTTTACTTCGGCGATAGCGACTATCTAGAGGCCGCTCGAGACTTTGCTCGCAAGCACAGGCTTAGCCTTATACTGCGCGGGACCTATACGAGTGTAGTACGTCCCTCTGGTCAGGTCTACTTCTCGCTGACAGGCAACGAGGGTATGCACAAGCGGGGCATCAATGTCCTACTCTCGGCTATGTTGGCGGGTCTGATGGCACGTGGATACGATACATTCTCGGCCTCTCTGCTAGCCTGCCATCTGTGGGGGGCTGCCGCCGACCTCTATGTCGGACGCCACTCCGAGGAGAGCCTAAGTGTCCGTGGGCTTCTCGCCTCAATCCCCGAGGCTTGGCGACAGCTAGAGCGCTAGCCCGAGGTCGTTTATAGATAAAGCCCAGCCAATGGTGTTCGTCCTTGGCTGGGCTTTCTGTTTGCGATGCTAAAACCCGTGCAGAGCTGTCTTACGATACGAGCTCGCTACACGGCCTCATTAAAATATAACGTGTAGATTCTCTAGGGGGCATTGACCCCGTGCATCGATATCTTGATATTCGTTTCTTCTCTATTCAAGTATCAGTCCCATAGTGATGGGACTACAATCCCACCCTTATGGGACTGCAATCTCATGCATATGGGACTCTCGGTGTTGCACTTGACGATGGCCTCGGCATTATCTTTTTCAGGAAAAGACAAAGAGTCCGTCCTTGTTCTTCCTTCGGCTATAATGGATCTTGTTGTAGTCGTCTAAACGTCTCAGAGTTACTTCCTCTGATGCTGGTGCTTGGAAGATATGATTCCATTCTCTTAGAAGCGTTTTTCATTTAGTTATAGTATTTATTATTGACGTCTCGTATTCTAATTTTGTTTTCAGAGGCATAGTCTAATACCTTTTGATGGATAGGTTTAGACTGCACGGGAACCTCTAATATATCTGGCCTTTAAGATCGTCACCTCCGTTTGCTTCGAGTATTCCCTTATTCGCTCCTGCGCAGTCAGTGTTAGAAGGCACTTTTACAATCTTACGGCCCGGTGCATACTTCTCCTTCAGTTCTTTCAGATATTTGATAGCCGTCTCTTCGGTAATCTCTGCTAGCTGTGTATTTGCGAGAAACAATCTCTCCTAAGTCTGGATTGTATGAGTCTAATCTTACATACCCACTCTTTGACTTGGGCGAGATGACATATACCTCATTGAAGGGATACCTCCTTTCCTCTAGCCCTTTTCTAGTTCATTCTTTTGCCACGCCTCAAGTTCTCCCCCCTCCTCTGCAAACCAACGAAAGAAGACTGTTAATTCTCCAACCATATTGTCTAAGTCGAGTAGAGGCTCATACCCAATCTTACAGTCAAACTTACCTGTCAGAGGCTCATAGACCATTTTCAGATATTTAGGAACTTCTCGTTCATCTTCAATGAAGCACTGGCGTATTTGTTCCGCTAATTCATTCCCTGACGAGTTTAACCATCTCTGATTCTCATCAGAGACATCATATTTCCTAGTAGAGTATTTGTTTAATTTAGATTTGAGAGAAATCTTCCCATTTACTTTGAAAAATGTTAGGTATGCAGATGCTAACTCTAAAGAAATATAGACATATATAGATTCTATTTCTTTGCTGTAGTCTGCGTACTCAAAAGCTATTTGCACGCTCTCCTCTATGAGTGATGTAAATGTTTTATCAAACTTTTCAGTTGCCATTTTTGTCAATTATTAGGTATTTATTCAGCTGTTGGCTAAGTCGTGAGACATCGCCAAGGCTCTGACCATTAACAGGCACGAGGCGGAGCTTGTAACTTTGCTTAGGATAACTTACTACTCGGAGGGCCTTTCGTCTTGACCTCGCTCCAGCTTTAGGAACTTTAATAGGTTGATATCTTGGAATATAAATAGTATTGCTCTCTAACTTAATTATTCCCGCGGTTTTACTTGTCCGATAAAGTGTCGCTAGCTCTATCTTAAGAAAACATGAATCGAAAGGACTTTTCCCAAGAAAGATTGTCTTATGTCTATTAGGTAAGAGTTCTATCTTTCCTCCATCAACATTCAATGGTTCTACAGATGCATATCTTTCCCATGTTTCCCATGCATCATTTAAGGAGGTTTTATAATAGAACATTAACCTACTATTCTTTTCAGTTGCATTGATATATAATCTAGAGCGTAGTAAAATCGTAACTAATCCGACGTTTTCAAGTACGACAGATATTCTCTTGATTGAGTCAATTTAGAGAGATGCTCTGAGCATAGGTTGATCTAC
>CAMBHQ010000264.1 GCA_945867245.1 uncultured Porphyromonas sp. | reverse complement strand
GGTGCGTGCTATCTACCGTCGGGTAGCGGAGACGACTTACCAAGTAAGCCTGATACAGAGTGAGGGCGGTACGCTGAGCATCGAGCATTCGGACCTTACTAAGGTAGAGGCAGGGACGAAACTTAAAGTGTCGGTAGCGCTCAAGGAGGGCTACGAGCTGATCGAGCTTAAGGCAGGCGATCAGGATATCCTCTCTAACCGAGAGTTTGTAGTACAGGGCGATACCGAGGTTCGTGCTACCTACCGACGGGTAGCGGTGCCGGTAGCTCCACCAGTCGTCCCCCACGAAGACGACAAGCCACGCCTCGATGCGGAGGTGAAGGTTTATCCAACAGTCTTTACTACGGAGCTACATATCTCGGGCTATGAGTCGCTAAGCCATATAGAGCTTTATAGCCTCAGCGGTCATCGCCTGCGTCGCTATACCCCTCAGGCCACATTGAGCGTAGAGGGCTTGCCTGCTGGCATCTATCTAGTTCTTTTGCATTCGTCTAAGTCCGGTGTACGTCCGCAACGCTTCACGGTACAGAAGCGCTAGGTAACGCGGCCTCAGCGCCCGCGCTATATAAAAAGCCTCCGCATAAGGCCTCATTAAGAGGTAGATGCGGAGGCTTTGCTTGTGTGTACTACCTAGTTGAGGGGATAGATGAGCTTATATTCGTATTTTTTTCCTCAATCATCTTGCTTGATATGAGTAAATACTCTATCTTTGCAACGTGTATTGCACGACGGCCTTAATAACTATAAGGTCTAGGCACTTAAATAGGTTAGCTAAATAATATAACTTAATTTATAATTGTATGTCGTGGTTAGTTAAATCATCGATTGGCCGTAAGGTAGTAATGAGTGTTACGGGCCTTGCGCTTATCCTGTTCCTAACGTTCCACATGTCTATGAACCTCGTAGCGCTATTCTCAGCCGAGGCTTATAACATGATTTGCGAATTCCTAGGAGCCAACTGGTACGCCCTCGTCGCTACGGTAGGGCTTGCTGCCTTATTCATCGCACACATCGTGTACGCTTTCATCCTATTCTATCAGAATAAGAAGGCGCGTGGCAATGACCCTTATGCAGTACCCAACCGCCCTCGTGGTATCGAGTGGGCATCGCAGAATATGCTTGCCCTCGGGGTAGTGGTGCTAGGCGGTCTAGTCCTACACATGTATCACTTCTGGGCCAAGATGCAGCTCGTCGAAATTATGGGACATCACTCTACGACGCTTGCTGATGGCACGCCAATCAGCCCTACGGATGGTGCAGCGCTTATCCAGTACACCTTCAATAGCCCAGTAAACCTAGTGCTTTATCTGGTGTGGCTCGGTGCTATCTGGTTCCACCTAACGCACGGCTTCTGGTCGGCTCTACAGACAATCGGTTGGAACAACACCCTCTGGCAAAAGCGTCTAGAGACGGCTTCTAATATCTTCTCTACGGTAATCGTTCTTGGCTTCGCTGTAGTAATCGTGTATTACTATCTAGCATCACTCGATGTGGTGCCTATGCCATAAGAACAAGGTCGAACAGCTTAACAATCTAAGTCATGTCTAAGATTAACTCGAAAATACCACAGGGACCTCTCGCCGAGAAGTGGACTAACTACAAGAATCATCAGAAGCTCGTAAACCCAGCTAATAAGCGCCGTCTAGACGTTATCGTCGTAGGTACAGGTCTCGCTGGTGCATCTGCCGCAGCTTCGCTCGGTGAGATGGGCTTCAACGTGCTCAACTTCTGCATCCAGGACTCTCCACGCCGTGCGCACTCTATTGCTGCCCAGGGGGGTATCAATGCAGCTAAGAACTATCAGAACGACGGCGACAGCGTTTACCGTCTATTCTACGATACCATCAAGGGGGGCGACTATCGTGCTCGCGAAGCCAACGTATATCGCCTTGCTGAGGTGGCCAATGCTATCATCGACCAGTGTGTAGCTCAGGGGGTACCTTTTGCCCGTGAGTACGGAGGTCTACTCGACAACCGTTCGTTCGGTGGTGCTCAGGTATCGCGTACCTTCTATGCACGTGGTCAGACCGGTCAGCAGCTACTCCTCGGGGCTTACTCGGCACTTAGCCGTCAGGTAGGTAAGGGCTCCGTGAAGCTATATACCCGCTACGAAATGCTCGATGTGGTCATCATCGATGGCCGTGCTAGAGGTATCATCGCTCGTAACCTAGTAACGGGTAAGATTGAGCGCTTCTCGGCTCATGCCGTAGTTATCGGTACGGGTGGTTATGGTAACGCCTTCTTCCTATCAACTAATGCTATGGGCTCCAACGGCTCTGCCGCTATCCAAGCCTATAAGAAGGGCGCATACTTCGCTAACCCCTGTATGGCACAGATTCACCCAACGTGTATCCCCGTACACGGCGAGTTCCAGTCTAAGCTCACGCTGATGTCTGAGTCTCTGCGTAACGACGGACGCATATGGGTGCCCAAGAACATCGAGGATGCACGCAAGCTACAGCATGGTGAGATCAAGCCTACCGACATCAAGGAGGAAGACCGCGACTACTATCTAGAGCGTCGCTATCCTGCCTTCGGTAACCTCGTGCCTCGTGACGTG
>CAMBHQ010000263.1 GCA_945867245.1 uncultured Porphyromonas sp. | reverse complement strand
AAAAACGTGGCGTGAGCGTGAAGCTTGATGATAATGATAATAAGAAGCCAGGCTGGAAGTTCGCTGAGTACGAGCTCAAGGGCGTGCCTGTACGCCTAGCACTCGGTGGTCGCGACCTCGAGGCCGGTACGATAGAGGTAGCACGCCGTGATACGCTTACCAAGGAGACAGTAAGTCTCGATGGCATCGAAGACTATGTAGTAGAGCTATTGGATAAGATACAGGCGAATATCTATCAGAAGGCTCTAGACTATCGTGCCAAGACCACCAAGACCGTAGATAGCTACGAAGAGTTTAAGCAGGCTATCGAGGACGGTGGCTTCATCCTAGCCCACTGGGATGGCACGCCAGAGACCGAAGAGAAGATTAAGGCCGAGACCAAGGCTACTATCCGTTGCATACCTCTAGAGGGCGACAAGACGCCTGGTGTGTGTATGGTGACGGGCAAGCCCTCGGCACAGCGTGTAGTCTTCGCTAGGGCCTACTAAGCGCTAGTAATTACCGACAGTACACAATCCCCCTAGTCCTCGGGATTAGGGGGATTACTTTTACCCCACGAGCTATAGCTCGCATAGACCACTTACGGCATGACCTTTCCTCAGCAAGATATTAGGCAACTCCTAGACTTACTACAGCACAAGCAGCGTATCGTTGTCTTCCCGCATACTGCACCCGATGGCGATGCTATCGGCTCTGTAGTGGGCTGGACGCGCACGCTCGCCCGTGTGTACCCAGACAAGCACTTCGCTATTATTAGCCCCGACCGCATAGAGCGCTACCTACGGGGCATCCCTCACTTAGAGGATTTGTTGATATTCCCCGAGCACGAAGCGGAGGCCCTGCGCCTTATTGCCGAGGCCGACCTTATTTGCCACCTAGACCACAACCAGGTCTCGCGCCTGCGCTACCCCGCACTTGTAGAGGCTGTGCGTAGCTCAGAGGCCGAGCGCCTACTGATAGACCACCATCTGTACCCCGAGGAGGGCTTCGTCCTCGGCTTCAGTTATCCCGAGTATTCCTCTACCTGCGAACTGGTGTACTGCATCCTACGGGATATGGGCTATGCCGAGTATATAAGCCCGAGCATCGCTACTGCGCTCGTTACAGGGATAGTTACGGATACGGGGCGTTTTATGTATAGTTGCTTCGACCCCAAGCTATATCAGCATTTCTCAGAGCTACTGGCTCTAGGGGCGGACTACCACTACGTGATTGACCAGCTCTCGTATCACGGCACACTGGACGAGCTACGCCTGAGGGGCTATATGCTCCACGAGAAGCTAGAGGTATATCCCGAGCTAGGAGCCGCTGTAATGACGCTGACGCAGGCGGAGATACAGGAGCGCCAGATCAGCAAAGGCGACACCGAGGGCTTAGTCAATCTGCCCCTCAGCGTAGAGGGGATAGACTGCGTCTGTTTCATACGGGAGGACCGCACGCAGATCAAGCTATCGCTGCGCTCTACGGGCGACTTCCCAGTAAACGAAATAGCCATGCGTGCCTTCGGGGGCGG
The DNA here is from genome assembly GCA_945867245.1 of uncultured Porphyromonas sp. Classification (GTDB taxonomy): domain Bacteria; phylum Bacteroidota; class Bacteroidia; order Bacteroidales; family Porphyromonadaceae; genus Porphyromonas. Next base: position 1,059 of record CAMBHQ010000263.1, on the reverse strand, counting down.
GGGGCATCTCAATGCAGCAGGCGGTGAGCATCAGGGTACGATAGACAGCGCTCGGGCGCTCTTTATCGAGACGCTCGTTCGGCTCCGTAGTGAGCGTTCGGCCCAGTGCTAGCTGGGCGCAGTAGGCTAGGGGGGAGTATCCTCTGTCCTGTACCTGTGGCGCTACTATTCATATGCTAGTGCACAGCCGTTCACTAGTAGGTGTACAGTTGCCCGCCTACTAGGTGGACCGAGCTCTGCCTATTAGGTGGACCAAACAAGCTCTAATAAGCAAAGGAAAGACAGATAATGATAAGACGTTTGTACCTCTCTGTGATGATGTTGCTGGCGCTCCTAGTGCTGGCCGTGCCGAGCCGTGCCGAGGGGCTCCCTACAGACCTGAGTAGCTCGGCTAGGATGAGCATACTAGTGGCTAGCCCCAGTAGCAACGAAGTCTATACCTACTATGGGCATGCAGGCCTTAGGGTGCTCGATGCGTCCTTGGGTCTGGATGTAACCTTCAACTACGGCATTTTTAGCTTTAGCGACGACTTCCTCTATCGCTTTGTGGCGGGGCGTACCGACTATATGGTGATGCCTCAGTACACGGGGGACTATATGGATGAGTACCTCGGGCGGGGGAGTCGTGTAGATGAGCTACATCTGAGCCTCGACTCGGCCGAGCGTGTCTATATATGGGCTTATTTACTAGATAATATCCGCGAGGATAAGCGCGAGTACCGCTATCAGTTCTTTAGGGACAACTGCGCTACTCGTCCCTTGGCTATCCTAGAGCAGGCGGTCGGAGGTATTGTCTACCCTACGGACACAATGGCACGTACTTGGCGTCAGGAAATCAACGAGCTAGAGGGGGCATCGCCCTGGCTGGTGCTGGGGACGGACCTAGCACTAGGCACGCCGACGGATAGCGTGATGACAATGCGGGATAAGGCCTTCTCGCCCCGCTATCTATACGATATCCTCAGCCAGTCTCGGCGTAGAGATGGCGGTATTTTGCTGTCGGGGCTCTCTCGGCACGAGCCCTATGTGCAGGTAGGGGAGGACGCAGGGGGGATTTTC
>CAMBHQ010000262.1 GCA_945867245.1 uncultured Porphyromonas sp. | reverse complement strand
CTATAAGGGCTACACGATACAACCTTACTCTCCGGCTGCGGGTACGGGCCTAAGTACGCATGAGCTTAATCAGCCAGGCTGTTATCGTGATGTCAAGGATACGACCTGTATCGCCCAGTTTAAGCTGGTAGCGCCAGACGATAAGCTCAAGGGACACGGCGAGGTGTACTTCCTAGCTTGGACTACTGCCCCATGGACGCTCCCTAGCAATACGGCGCTCTGTGTGGGACCCGAGATAGACTACGTCGCCCTACGTACTTACAACCCCTACAGTGCTAGCCCCATCACTGTGATTATGGCTAAGCCTCTAGTAGGCTCACTATTCTCTAGCGAACACGAGGGTGCTGAGGCTGTGGCGAGCTACGAACAGGGACAGAAGGGGCTCCCTTACCAAGTCATCGCAGAGTACAAGGGTAAGGACCTCGTAGGTCTGGCTTATGAGCAGCTATTGCCCTGGGTACGTCCCGAGGCAGGTGCCTTCCGTGTAATCTCGGGCGACTTCGTAACGACCGAGGATGGTACAGGTATCGTACATATCGCTCCTACCTTCGGTGCGGACGACAATAAGGTCGCTAAGGCGCACGGCGTGCCAGCGCTTATGGTCGTAGACAAGGATGGCGTAGAGCGTCCGCTCGTAGACCTACAGGGCCGTCTCTATCCTATCGAGGAGCTGGACGCTACTTTCGTAAGCGAGCGTGTATCTCTGGAGGCCTATCAGCCCTTCGCAGGCGAATACGTCAAGAATGCTTACGATGCTACCAAGACCGATAAGGACGAAACCTTAGACGTTAAGATTGCGCTCCTGCTCAAGGCGCAGGGCCTAGCCTTCCGGATAGAGAAGCACACCCACAACTATCCACACTGCTGGCGTACCGACAAGCCTGTACTCTATTATCCACTCGATAGTTGGTTCATCCGTACTACGGCATGTCGTGAGCGCATGATTGAGCTCAATAAGACCATTAACTGGAAGCCTGAGTCTACCGGTACCGGTCGCTTCGGTAAGTGGCTAGAGAATCTACAGGACTGGAACCTATCGCGCAGCCGTTACTGGGGTACCCCGCTACCTATCTGGCGCACTGAGGATGGTAGCGAGGAGCTATGCATCGGCAGTGTAGGGGAGCTATACAACGAGATTGAGCGTGCTGTAGCCGCTGGGGTAATGGCGAGCAACCCTATCAAGGACTTCACCCCTGGTGTTTATACGGCCGAGAATTATGATAAGATTGACCTGCACCGCCCCTTCGTGGACGAGATTACACTAGTGTCGTCCAAGGGACAGCCTATGCATCGAGAGCTCGACCTCATTGACGTATGGTTCGATAGCGGTGCTATGCCTTATGCGCAGCTACATTACCCATTCGAGAATAAGGAGCTGATTGACAATGGCACTGCCTTCCCTGCGAACTTCATCGCAGAGGGTGTAGACCAGACGCGCGGTTGGTTCTTTACGCTACACGCCATCGCTACGATGATTTCGGACGAGACGAGTTTCCGTGCTGTCATCTCCAATGGTCTGGTGCTAGATAAGAATGGCAACAAGATGAGCAAGCGCCTAGGCAATGCTGTAGACCCCTTCGAGACAATCGGCAAGCACGGCTCCGACGCTCTACGCTGGTACATGATAAGCAACTCCTCGCCCTGGGATAACCTGAAGTTTGACCTAGATGGTATCGAGGAAGTAAGACGCAAGTTCTTTGCTACACTATATAATACGTATCAGTTCTTCGCTCTGTATGCCAACTATGATGGCTTCGACCCTCAGGCGGAGCAACTACCCTTCGCAGAGCGTCCCGAGATAGACCGATGGATACTATCGAGCCTTAATACGCTGATAAAGGAAGTTGATACGCAGCTAGAGGCTTATGAGCCTACACGTGCTGCCCGTGCTATTAGTGAGTTTGTAGGTGAGCAACTCAGTAACTGGTATGTGCGTCTCTGCCGTCGTCGTTTCTGGGCAGGCGAGATGGACGCAGACAAGCTCTCGGCCTATCAGACCCTGTACCGCTGTCTAGAGACGGTGGCACGTCTGATGGCTCCGATAGCTCCCTTCTACGCAGACCGCCTATGGCGAGACCTCCGTGGTACCGAGGAGTCTGTGCACCTAGCATTATTCCCCGAGTATTGCGCTAGCGAGGTACTATCCGACCTAGAGGCTAGCATGGCCACAGCGCAGTCTATATGCTCTATGGTGCTGGCCCTACGCCGCAAGGAAAACCTCAAGGTGCGCCAACCTCTACAGACCCTAATGATTCCTATCCTCGATGACGCCGACAAGCGTGTCATCGAGCCAGTAAAGGACCTTATCCTCAGCGAGGTGAATGTCAAGGAGCTACGCTTCGTGGGCGATGGCGAGGGTGTTCTGGTAAAGCGTGTGAAGCCTGACTTCAAGCGCCTCGGCCCTCGCTATGGTAAAATTATGAAGGCTATAGCTGCCTACCTCACGAGCATCGAGCAGGAACTCATCAATCAGCTGGAGCGTGCCGGACAGCTGGAGCTACAGATTGAGGGGCAGACGGTAGTGCTAGAGCGCGAAGATGTGGAGGTTTATAGCGAAGACATCCCAGGCTGGTT
>CAMBHQ010000261.1 GCA_945867245.1 uncultured Porphyromonas sp. | reverse complement strand
AAATATTTTAGGTACTTTTGTATACTAGAACAATAGAATATACTATAGATATATGGCAGAGACAAAGAAGGTAGCACCAGTAACGCGTGCTACAGACGAGAATAAGCTCAAGGCGCTACAGAGCGCTATGGCAAACATCGAGAAGCTCCATGGTAAGGGCTCCATCATCAATATGGGCGCTCAGCCACAGGAGGAGATAGAGGTTATCCCTTCGGGCTCTCTAGGCCTAGATATTGCCCTAGGTGTGGGGGGGTATCCTCGTGGTCGTATCGTAGAGATATATGGTATGGAGTCTTCGGGTAAGACGACCCTAGCAATCCATGCTATTGCTGAGGTACAGAAGCTCGGAGGTATAGCTGCTATCATCGATGCTGAGCATGCCTTCGACCCCACCTATGCTCGTAAGCTAGGGGTAAACGTAGATCAGCTGTGGATCTCTCAGCCCGATAGCGGTGAGCAGGCCCTAGACATCGCCGAGCAGCTCATTCGCTCGGGTGCTGTAGATCTCGTGATCGTAGACTCGGTAGCTGCACTGACGCCCAAGAAGGAGATCGAGGGAGATATGGGCGATAATAATGTAGGTCTGCACGCACGTCTGATGTCGCAGGCCCTGCGTAAGATTACTGGTGCCGTGAATAAGAGCAGTACGACCTGCATCTTTATCAACCAGATGCGTGAGAAGATAGGCGTAACCTATGGCCCTAGTGAAACGACGACCGGTGGTAACGCACTCAAGTTCTACGCCTCTGTACGTGTAGAGGTGCGCAAGGGTACGCAGATTAAGGATGGCGACGATGTATTCGGTAACCTGACGAAGATCAAGATTGTCAAGAATAAGGTAGCGCCTCCCTTCCGTCGTTGCGAGTTTGACATTGTCTTCGGTGAGGGTATCTCTCGCACGGGCGAAATTATAGACCTCGGTGTAGAGCATGAGGTAATCAAGAAGAGCGGCTCATGGTTTAGCTATGGCGAACGCAAGCTAGGTCAGGGACGCGAGGCTGTAAAGGCACTCTTCCAGACAGACGAGGCTCTGCGTGAGGAGATAGCGGCAATAGTTACAGAGAAAGTTAAGGCCGCTCTAGAGGCGCAGTAATCGTGGCGAAGCTCGTTATCATATCAGCCCCCTCGGGTACTGGCAAGAGTACGATTATCAAGCGCCTCACGGCTGAGCATCCCGAGTTTAATCTGCACTTCTCTATCTCGGCAACGAGTCGCCCCCCACGTGGCACCGAGCAACACGGGGTAGAGTACTACTTCTTCTCGCCCGAGGAGTTCCGTAGCCATATAGAGGCTGGCGACTTCCTAGAGTGGGAGATGGTCTATACCGACCGCTACTACGGTACACTACGTAGCGAAGTGGCGCGTATAGATGCGCTCGGTGGCTGCGTTATCCTAGACGTGGACTGCGTGGGCGGGGTTAATATCAAGCGTAGCTATGGCGACGATGCCCTGAGTCTCTTTATCCAGCCCCCCAGCATAGAGGTACTGCGTCAGCGCCTAGAGGGGCGTGGCACCGACGGCCCCGAGGTGATCGCCGAGCGCCTAGCTAAGGCAGAGCAGGAGCTAAGCTATGCCGAGCAGTTTGACTATCGCATCGTAAACGATGACCTCGATACCTGTGTGGATGAGGTAGTCAGGCTGGTAGGTAGTTTCTTGTCGAGCAAAGCCTAGCACTTACTAGATACAGCGAGGGCGTAACACTTGTAATAGAGTGTTACGCCCTCGCTGTATTGTTGTATATGCCCAAGAGGCTTGTCTATGGGAAGTGCAGTACTTCCCCTCTGCGTATCGATTCGGCAGATAGTGGGGTGATGCTACACCAGAGGACGAGGTCGTCGAGCGTCATCGGGTACTCAGCTCCGCCTCTTAGGTCGGCAACGAGAGTCCGGAGCATAATGTAATCCATGCCTTGGTGGTGGGCGTCTACCTCCAGGGCCTTTGCCCCCCAAGCCTGCCACAGCGGATGCTCGTAGCGCTTGATGTAGGCCATGTCGTCTTCCCAGCTCTCCTCGGGACTCTGCCCCTGTATGTAGATGCGTCGTTTGTCGCCCTCCCATATACCACGTGTACCCTGTACCTCCCAGTCTAGGCTACGTGGGCGGGGTAGGGTAGTGTCGTGTATGAGGTTGAGGAGGATGCCACGCTCGCTACGGATATGCGTCGTAATAATATCGCTGATGAAGCCCCCCTCCGCCTTGCCCTGGGTATAGGCCTCGGGTGATAGATAGTCTGCCAAACCCTGGGCGATAGAGCCCTGACTATAGAGGCTCTGTATGCGGTCATTACGCCCTAGACCAGCCATCAGAGCTATAGGTGCTAGGCCGTGCGTAGGGTAGATATCAGCATTTGCCCCATGGTAGTAGGCATAGCGCCACGAGCCCTCGCCACTCTGCCTCGGGTGTCCACTATCGTCGATTAGTATGCGGCGTAGGTCGTGCCTATAGCCTCCGCGTAGATGTACCAATTGGCCGAAGATACCCTCCTCGACCATGCGCCATACGGCCAAGACCTCGCGAAAGAATACAGCATTCTCTAGCGGGAAGACTCGTCGTTCGTTGCGGGCCGAGGCATCGTATAG
>CAMBHQ010000260.1 GCA_945867245.1 uncultured Porphyromonas sp. | reverse complement strand
CGCCCGAGGGCAAGACTAGACTTGACAACCTACAGGAGCTACTCGGCAGCATAGACGAATACGTCCGCAATATGCAGGAGGAGGGCGAAGTCCCCAATATGCGTGCCTATCTCAGCGAGGTAGCACTGCTGACCGATCAAGATAGTAACGAAGAGGAGGAGCAAGCCCGAGTAACGCTCATGACCATACACGCTTCCAAGGGGCTAGAGTTCCCCCATGTCTTCATCGTGGGGCTAGAGGAACAGCTTTTCCCCTCCCCGATGAGTAGCAGTACGCTCAGCGAACTCGAGGAAGAGCGCCGTCTACTATACGTGGCCATAACCCGTGCCGAGCGTAGCTGTCATATCGGCTATGCCCGAGAGCGCTTCCGCAACGGACGGAGTGAGTTTACGCATCCTAGTCGCTTCCTGCGCGAGCTACCTCGCGAGCTATTACGCGAGAGTGCTGGCGCTCGGGATGCTCTCGACCTCGATTACTATCGCCAGGAACAGGGGCGTCTACCTCAGAGTGGTGCTAGCCTACCCAGCCACTTCAGTCCCCGCAACTTTATGCCCACAGGCAACAGCAAGCGTGTGCACCTAGAGCGCCGTGCCGGTGGAGACGAATTTGTCCCCGAGCCCCAGTATCAGACGGTAGGCGAGCTGCGTATCGGCTCTCGTGTACGCCATAGCAAGTTTGGAGATGGCGAGGTTACCACGCTAGAGGGGACAGGCGACAATATCAAGGCCATCGTCCACTTCGATAGTGGCGACACCCGCAAACTACTCTTACGCTTCGCAGCTCTAGAGTGTCTAGATTGAAGTGATCTCCTTTGTTTTATTGAGCACGATTCACAAACATCCATCAGAGCTTGTAAACTCTACACTCATCACATGCCTGTGGGTAAGTTCTCCCTGTTAGCCTCAGCGTCACAGTTGCCTTTAATGACAACTGTGGTGTTGAAATTTAATAAAGGCACAGCGTCTCCCCTAGCCCACTGACTCTAACCACTAACCACAAAAACAATGCGACTCCTACACTCCAGCGACTGGCATCTAGGGCACGTCCTCTATCAGCATGAGCGCCTAGACGAATTTGAATACATGCTCGAGTCTATCCGCCAGATACTCGAGCGTGAGCAACCAGATGCCTTCGTCGTCAGTGGCGACATCTTCCACACGCCGACCCCCAGTCGACTGGCACAACGCCTATTCGTCGATAAGCTCAAGGCCATGCGCCAGTCGGCACCAGACACCACCATCGTCGTCAGTAGTGGCAACCACGACAGCGGCCTCGGCCTAGAGGTAGCGCGCCCGCTATGGAGCGAACTCGACGTGCATATCATCGGACAGATAGAGCGCCAGGACAGCCTAGCCTCGGACCTAGATAAGCATATCATCGAGGTGCGCCCCCGAGGCGAACTATGCGGATACATCGTCGCCCTACCCTACTCGACACCCCGCAACTTTCCACAGATCGAGGGCTCCGCTGCCGAGAGTGGCGAGGAGCGCCAGGCAGCCTATGTACAGGCCCTACTAAAGCGTTGCCACGAGCTTAACACCTCGGGGCTACCCATCATCCTGATGGCCCACCTAACGGCCTTGCCCGACTACCGAGACCCACACGATATAATCGGAGGTCTCGAGCACACCGACATCAACAGCTTCGGCACACACTACGATTACCTCGCCCTCGGGCATATTCATAAGCCCTGGACACTGCGGACAAACGCGCCAAACACGGCACGTTACTCGGGCTCACCCATCGCTATGGACTTCGACGAGACACACCAGCCCTCGGTCTCACTCGTTAGCATAGAGGGGAGACATAGTCACATCGAGACTCAGCCCTTGCCTACGCTGCGTCCGCTCATCACCTTCCCCGATCAAGCAATACCCTTCGACAAAGCTTTGCAAAAGCTGCAGGAATCCCTACGCACAACTCCCGAGCAGGAGGGCTACCTGCGCCTACAGGTCCTAGAGACACATGCCGACCTGCCGTCCGATGCCCGACAGCGTTGCTCCGAAATCCTCGCCAATAGTGGACTGCGCTTCTGCCTCATCCGTGGCGGACAGCCCCGCGAGCATATCGGCGTAGAACGAGGCCTCGATATCAGCGTCGAGGAGCTACAGAGCCTACCTCCCCTCGACCTTGCTCTCAGATATTATCAAGAACAAAGATGCCAAGCCATGCCCGACAATCTACAGACAAAACTGCGCCAAGCCATCGCACAAGCTCAGACCTCAGACGAATAAGCCATGAAACTCAAAAAGCTAACAATCAAAAATATTACCTCCATCACCTCAGCGGAGATAGACTTCGACCAAGCCCCCCTCAGCGATAGTGGCCTTTTCCTCATCACGGGCCCCACAGGCTCGGGCAAGACCAGTATCCTAGACGCCATCTGCCTAGCCCTATATGGCGATACTCCGAGACTGGCGTTCTTCGAGGGAGATAGACAGGGCAGGCAACAGACAGAGGGGAGTGACAATGGCCTTTCTATAAAGCCCGCCAAACAGCTACTACGCCGAGGTAGTGACGCAGGCGAAGTACAACTCACATTTGAGGGCAACGACGGCAAGGACTACGAGGCGAGCTGCTCCTTA
>CAMBHQ010000259.1 GCA_945867245.1 uncultured Porphyromonas sp. | reverse complement strand
CCCCAAGAGCACTATGGGAGTACTTACTGAGTTCTGCGACTACAAGAACCTCTAAGACAGATTACAAGACCTCTAATGTCTACACAAGCTAGGCATTGGCGGTCTTATCTATTTGAGCACCTCCCTAAACGAGGTACCCAAGAGCCTTTCGGACAAAACGAAAACACGAATATACTTTAGTTATGAGCATTCAGCTAGAAAAAATCAAGGAGCTAATCAAGCTTCGCCACGAAGCCCACATGGGTGGTGGTCAGAAAAAGATCGACAGCCAGCATGCCAAGGGCAAACTCACGGCACGTGAGCGCATCAACCTCCTCCTAGATGAAGGAAGTTTCGAAGAAATCGACACTTTTGTTCTACACCGTAGCACCAACTTCGGTGTGGATAAGGTTAAGCACCTCGGTGATGGCGTAGTAACAGGGTACGGTACTATCGATGGCCGTCTGGTTTATGTATTCGCACAGGACTTCACTGTAGTAGCAGGTTCTCTCGGCGAAATGCTTGCTAGCAAGATTGTCAAGATTATGCAGCTTGCGATGCAGCAGGGAGCACCCGTTATCGGTCTCAACGACTCTGGCGGTGCACGCATCCAAGAAGGCATCAACGCTCTACAGGGCTATGGCGATATCTTCCAGAACAACATTATGGCCTCTGGGGTAATTCCTCAGATTTCGGCTATCTTCGGTCCTTGCGCAGGTGGTGCTGTATACTCACCTGCTCTTACCGACTTCACCATCATGGTTAAGGGTACTAGCTACATGTTCCTTACAGGTCCCAAGGTTGTAAAGACAGTAACCGGTGAAGATGTAACCCAGGAACAGCTCGGTGGTGCTAGTGTACACGCCAGCAAGAGTGGTGTTACCCACTTCGTCGTAGATAACGAAGAGGAAGGTATCCGTCTCATCCGTCACCTATTCAGCTTCATCCCATCGAACAACCTAGAGGAAGCTCCCGAGGTAGAATGCATCGACCCAATCGACCGCGTAGACGACCTTCTCAACACGATTATCCCAGATCAGCCAAACAAGGGTTACAACATGTACGATGTTATTGGCACACTCGTGGATAATGGTGAGTTCCTAGAGGTCCACAAGGACTACGCTAAGAATATTATCGTCGGATTCGCTCGCTTCAACGGTCGTAGCGTAGGTATCGTAGCCAACCAGCCTCTAGTGATGGCAGGTGCTCTCGACTGCAATGCTTCGCGCAAGGCAGCTCGCTTCGTACGTTTCTGCGACGCCTTCAACATCCCCCTAGTAACCCTTGTAGACGTACCTGGCTTCCTCCCAGGCACTGGTCAGGAATACAGCGGTGTTATCGTGCACGGAGCTAAGCTACTCTACGCTTTCGGTGAAGCTACAGTACCTAAGATTACAATCACACTCCGTAAGAGCTATGGTGGCGCTTACATCGTGATGAACTCTAAGCACCTACGCAGTGATGTGAACCTCGCATGGCCAAGTGCTGAGATTGCAGTAATGGGTCCAAGCGGTGCTGTAGAGGTAATCTTCGCCAAGGAAGTGGCAGCTGCTGAGAACCCAGCCGAAGCTGCTCTACAGAAGGAAGAAGAGTACCGCAAGGCCTTCGCCAACCCATACAACGCTGCCTCTTATGGCTTCATGGATGATGTTATCGAGCCACGCAATACGCGCTTCCGCATTATCCGCGCTCTAGAGCAGCTACGTACTAAGAAGCAGACAATCCCAGCCAAGAAGCACGATAACCTGCCTCTGTAAGTAGTAAAACCAAGCGTTAGAGTATTGGGTATGTATAACGCATCAGCTAAACGTAACCGACGTGCAGGGCTGCTTTTAGCAGCAGCTCTGCCACTCGGGCTGCAGGCTGAGAACCTTAGCCGTTCTGTACAGCTGCAGCAAACAGACCCCAACGGTCTTATTCTGACGGTAACAGCAGTCTCTGTTGTCTTCCTAGCTCTGCTCCTGCTCGTCTTCTTCTTCAAAGGTATAGGGAAAGGTCTCCTTGCTCTATCAAAGCCTAAGGCGACAGCGCCAGAACACGCCCAAGTTACTACTAGCTCCACTACATCAGTACCGGACAAGGAGGTAGCAGCCGCCATTACAATGGCACTCGACAGCTATCGGACAGCACCGAACCTCGAGACCATGGCTGCAATAGCGCTCTCGATAGAAGACTATTGCTCCAGCTTACATGATCACGAGAGCTACAAGCTGACCATACGTCCTAAGTCGACGCAGTGGAACGCGAGGGTACAGAACTTACGCAAGTATCCTAAATAAAGAACAAACAGATGAACGAAAAAGAAGTGTTTGCGGCAATTGCCTATGCTCTGCACGAGGAGCTCGGCAAACATACGCATGACCAAGAGTCGTTTGTACTGACCTTTAAGCGTCCTGCCTTCACAGCTTGGGCCTTGAAGACGCACACACTACGCACTCTGCCTACTAGATAATCAATATAAACTTAATCATAGCGATGAAAGAATATAAGTATAGCATCAATGGCAACGAGTACACTGTTGCTATTATCGACCTTGATGGTAACACAGCCGCTGTAGAGGTAAATGGCACTTCGTACAAGTTAGACATCCTAGGCGAGAGCCTCAACA
>CAMBHQ010000258.1 GCA_945867245.1 uncultured Porphyromonas sp. | reverse complement strand
GTCAGCAGAGTGCTAATAAGGACTACGAGAATTTGTTCTTCCGCAAGCTGCGTGAGTTCTTGCCTGCAGAGAAGATGATGAATATCAATGGCTCTATTGGTTGGATTGACCCAAGCGTTACGCAGCTATTCAACTACTTCGTGTTTCAGTCTTACAACGGCACTGCGAGCGACTGGACCGATGAAGCGAATGCGGTAATGGAAGCGAATACTAATATTACGCCTGACCAGTTTATCTATACGGAGACCTTCCAGACAAATCCCAACAACGCTAATGCCTTTGGCCGTTATATAAGCTACGGACAGCGTTATGGTGGTATCGGAGCCTTCCATATCAACGAGGACTGGCTCTACTCTAAGTATGCGAATGTTAGAGGTGCTATCTCAGCCCTTAACCCTCCAATGGATAAGTAATAAGATAAAGTTATGACAAGTAATATATTCAAGGGGCTTGCTCTCCTAGCTCTTCTTGCTTCGTGTTCTGCAGACGAGACTGTAGGTCTTGCTAGCGGGCATGGTGGCAATGCATGTAATGCTGTCTATATGGGCAATTCCAATGCCTCAGGCGTGGTAGCTGTACTCGCTTCGGACGAGACGGGGGCTACGTTCTCGGTAATGCCACGTCTGGCTCATCAAGCTGATGCGGATGTTACAGTTACTGTAGAGGTGGATACAGAGACGCTTGCTGCCTACAATAAGGCCAATAACCTCGCTGTGGTACCGATTGAGGCTGGCGATATTACTCTGAGCAATGCCAGTGGGCAAGAGGCTAAGGGTAAGATTACTGCGACAATTAAGGCTGGCGATGTTAGCACTGTGGTTAATGGTAAGCTTGCCTCGCTGAGTGCAGATAAGTATCCTTATAGCGGTCGCTATGCTGTGCCCCTCAAAATCACAAAGGTAGAGGGACCCTACAAACTGCTGTCGTCACCTCAGACTACGATTATTAATCTTAACCGTAAGATTAAGACCTCGGTACTACACGTTACCTCTACGAGTGGGGACCATGGCTATACTATGCTGATGACTCCCAAGACTCCGTACGACGTAGAGATGAGCGAGTGGACACTGCAGTACATAGCTCAGTTCAACTCCCTAAAGAACAACAACCAGACTACAGCTTCGATGAGAGGTGGTTCAGGCTTCTATAACCGTATTAGTCCTGGATATGGTCTACAGGTAAAGAGCGAAGGGCGCGATGGTGATGATACCTGGACGCTCAAGCCCGCCAAGGAAGGTGAGTGGATGCACGTGAGCTACGTCTACCGCAAGAATGGCCTCGTAGGTAATCTGACCATCTATGTAAATGGGGAGGCGCAACGCTCTTTCGTAACCTCGCTACTATACCCCAAGGGACCCGATGGCGGTTGGGGCTTTGGTAATGTTAATCTCAAGGATTACTACCTGAGAGAGCTGCGTTTCTGGAACAGAGCTCTGACGCCTGCCGAGATACAGGATAAGTACTATCTGCCAGAGCTGCCAGATGCACCTGGGCTGGAGGCTTACTTCCCCTTCACTAAGGAGTCTTACGATGAGGGCACTCAGACTTTCCGTGACCTTACTGGGAAGTGGACCTGGACTCTAGCGGAAAAAATCTCCTCTGGCGAAGTAACGATGACAAAAGAAATTATCGATAATGTGGTCTTCCCTGCAAAGAGTCTAGTTGTAGAGGAATAAGTAATCTTAGTGCTTTTGTCCCCCTAGTAGCATGCAGCTCTAGGGGGTGCAAAAAGCAACGATAAAGCTAGAAAAGACAATGAATAAGAATATAATCAAGCTGTGGCTACTTGGGGCCGTACTTGCTGCCACTGCATGTAGCAAGACAGAGCCTGAGGTTATCACTGAGGACCCATCGTACAAGCTAGATGCTAAGGAGATATCTGTCGAAACTCCGGCGAAGTTCGTGTACAATACCGACAACGTCCTACGCAACGAGTCTGCCAATACGGTGGGGCTAGATATCAAGGTTATAGATGGCACGCCTGAGATCAATACGACGACTATACCTCTTACATTTAGACTGCGTCGTGCTTTGTCTCAGGACCTCGTTATCCAGCTAGTGAAGGACGAGAGTCTCCTAGCGCGCTATTCGGGCGATAGGGAGAATGTACAGAGTTTCCCAGAGGGCACTTTCTCTGGTCTGACTGTAACCATCCCAGCAGGGAAGCTGACGCATACGGCCGACGTGGTGATAAACAATCATGAGCAGCTGACTCATATAGGGGGCTACCTTACGGCTTTCCGCATAGATGTGCCTAGTGAGGTGAGTATGGCCGAGGAGGGGAAGACATTGTTCGTTAGAGCTAATGTAACCACTCCTAAGATCCTGCTCCTCGATGAGATGCCACAAAACTGGAGTGAAGTTGCGTCTGAGCGTTATTCCTTCTCTCCGAATAAGAATGCGTACTATCAGAACTGGACTGTATATGCAAGGTCATACCGCTTGTCTGCAATCAAGACTGCGCAGAAGCCAGCGGTGTTTGGCTTGTCTGTCCGTATGACTAATCCTGTAAGACGCCTAAAGACTATTCAGGTAAGGGCCTATAACAATAGTATTGCAGATGGTGAAACCTTCGACCTGATTACTCTAGATGCAC
>CAMBHQ010000257.1 GCA_945867245.1 uncultured Porphyromonas sp. | reverse complement strand
TCTCACCTATACGGTGAGCTTTCTCTAAAACATATCGTCCTGAGGACGCAGAGCTATATCAGGCGCAACCAGCTATTGATATAATATGCGCCGTATTCGCTTATCATGCTCTCTGGATGGAACTGCAAGCCCCAGATGGGCAAGTTGGCGTGCCTCAATACCATCGTATGGCGTCCGTCCACATCCTCGCAATAGCCCTCCTCGATGAGGCTTGCGTTCGTAGCGTTAGAGGCGCTCGACAGATCCACCACCCACGAGTGATAGCGTCCGATGGCCACCTCTTGGGGCAAGTCCTCTAGGATACCCTGTCCCCGATGCCTCAGCCTACTAGTATGCCCATGCAAAGGCCGCACTAACTGTCGGAGGCTATAGCCATAGTGCAGAGCGATAGCCTGACACCCGAGGCAGATGCCTAGTACTGGCTTAGTAGCCGCAGCGAAGGCCTCTAAGGCCTGCATCATCAGTGGCTGATCTGTCGGCAGGCCAGGTCCTGGAGAGATGATGAGGGCATCGTAATGCTGTACCTCATCGCCCACGAGCTCACTGGCACGGCGTAGCCCAAAGAGGCACGACTCCTCTGCCTCTCGCACCAATTGGACGAGGTTGTAGACAAAGGAGTCGTGATTATCTATAATAAGAATGCGTGGCATCTGTGGGGCTCGGCTTAGTCCTCGAGCAGTTCGGTAATGGGCTTACCGATAGCGCCACTAGGCAATTGTGTCTTGAGGAGGAAGGCCAAGGTAGGAGCAATATCGGTCATATACACCTCGCGATACAAGTGGCCGCTGGGTACATTCTTTCCCATGAAGATAAGTGGGATATGTGTGTCGTAAGGCGCCCAAACCGAGTGATCGGTACCGGTAGAGAGTTTGTCGCTACGCCCAGAGGACCAGCCCGGATGCAGTACAACGAAGATGGCACCTGAGCGATGGCGATTGAAGCCGTTAAGTACACGGACGCGAATTTCCTCAGGCACTCCTGCATTATTCACCTCGCGAGCAGTGATAGCATAGGCTACCCCCGCCTGTTTCTCCAGAGTACGTGCCACAGCGGGATACAGCTTAGCTCTGTCCACTCCGAGCTCGTCTATCTTAGCCTCATCGAAATACACTTCGTAATTACGAATACCCAGTAGAAGGCTCTCTCCAAGGCCCGTTACAGCACGCGTTACCGAGTCTATCTGTTGCTTAGCCACAGTGGTATTCCAGCGGCGTCCGGGGAGCTTGTGATCGCTTGTGAAGATCTGGTTATGCGCTGCAGCGTGGTCCGCCGTGATAAAGAATAGGTAACCATCCTCTCCGTACTGACGATCTAAGTAAGAGAAGAACTCACCGAGCGACTTATCAAGGCGTAGATAGGTATCCTCTATCTCGACAGAGAAGGTAGCATAGCGATGGCCGATGTAGTCTGTAGAGGAGAGGCTCACGGCTAGGAAGTCGGTAGAGTCTCGGCGCATACCTAGGCGCTCGCCCTCGATAGCGGCCTTGGCCATATCAAGCGTTAGGTCGTTGCCCATCGGAGTAGTGCGGATGACACCCAGACCATCACGCTCCATCAGCTTGCGGGTATCTAGTGGCAGAGTAGCTGGCACATCACCCCACGCCCCCTCGTAAGCATTGGCATCTGGCGTGCTGTTGGTATAACTACGGAGCGCATACATAGGACGCCAGCCATCGCGGAGATACTTCTCGGCAAGGCGACGCTTATTGAAGGCCTCGGCCCAGCGAGGCAACTCATTCATATAATAAGTACTAGAGATGAAGTTGCCACTAGCATCATCGAACCAATAGGCAGCTGTAGCATCATGCCCCGCAGGTAGGATAGCCCCACGGTCCTTGATAGCAACGCCCACGACACGGCTAGTAAAGTTGGTAGCAATACGCAGCTCATCGGTAATCGAGGTCGCTAGCATATTGCGGGGCGACATCTGTCCCGACTCTCCATTAGGGGCGCCTACGGTCCTAACGCTAGCATCCTCAGTACAGTAGGCAGACTTACCATTGATATAAAAATTATTACCTGCAATACCATGTATGCTAGGCACACTCCCCGTATAGACCGTGGCATGGCCGATAGCGGTAACGGCAGGGAGGTAGTTAATGCGTGTATTGTGGCAGTTGAAGCCCTTATCGAGCAACCTACGGAAGCCCCCATCGGGCAGGAAGCGGGCATTGTATCGATAGAGATAGTCCCAGCACATCTGATCCACGACCATCCCTACGACTAGTTTAGGGCGGTCAGGCTCTGCATGCTTCATCTTGGGCTTGTCGGCCTGAGCGCTATAAGGGCTTAGTAAGGCTAAGCTGGCGCAGGCTACAGCAAATAGTTTCTTAATCATCCTCGTGTTTGTTATGCTTGGGTTGTCAGTTCGACTCTAGTCCACTTGTTGCGTTGCTCAGTAGAGAGATGGCGTAGCCCCAGTGTCTCGCCATGGGCGATGATAGCGGCCGCATCCTCCTCGTAGAAGCCACTCATCACCAGACGACCCGATGGAGCTAAGGCCTTGGCATAGGCAGCCATATCATCCAGTAGGATATTGCGCGTGATGTTGGCCAGGATGAGGTCGTAGGGACCACGAGTAGCGAGGCTAGAGGCATCGC
>CAMBHQ010000256.1 GCA_945867245.1 uncultured Porphyromonas sp. | reverse complement strand
TACCTTGAGTTCGCTAGGGCGTAAAGTCTGGATTGAGACGGTAACGGTCTCTTTCTTCTGTCCCGTACCGAAGGCAGTTACCACTACGTCGCCCAGCATCTTGGCATCCTCAGCGAGGGTAACCTCTAGCACTGTCTGTGCCCCGAGCTTGATTTCCTTGGTAGCGTAGCCCATCGCAGAGATCACCAGCGTCTCACCACGAGCAGCCTGTATACGGAACTTACCGTCGATGTCTGTAGCAGCGCCACGTGTGCGCTCTGTCTTGATTACGACGTTGGCCCCGATAATGGGTTCACCGGTCTTGCCATCTGTGATAGCCCCGATAACTTGACGACGCTTGCTGTCCTGCTGAGTCGACGTGGTAGGGCGTTGCTCTGTGGCCTTATCGGCGGAGGTATTAGCCCATAGCCCAACAGGGGCTGTTAGCGTCGCTAGCAAGCCAACGCAAAGCGTTCGCCTCAAACTCTGCCCCGTAGGGAGAGGTGAATTGTCTTTTCTTGCCATGCTCATGACACAATCTAGTAGTTAGTTAATCATTCAGTGAATTGATAAGTTTTACACAGGGCAAATATATAAGTATCTCGATGTATTGTACAAACCTTGTTGTAGGAGCTTATTGATGTTCATTTCTTAGTATGTGTGTTGTAATGTTTGTATAGGAGGGGGTGATAATCGCATAAAGTGTTACGTGGTTGGTGGGTTGATATGTATTTAAAATGAATTCTAGTGTCATGTAGTCTATTTAATTACGTGGCTTTGCATTGATTTGTCTTTAGGAAATGTGTGGTTTGTTGCTTATGTGGTGAGTATGGCTGTCTGTTTCTCTGCTGTATAGCAGATAATACCTTGTCGGTGTGCTGCGTATCGAAGGAGCTAAGAGGTGGAGCTAAGTCTGAGCATAGGCTCTGCCTTAGTTCTTGATTGGAAGTCTCGTACAGGTAGCATAATATCCCTATTAGAGGATAGAGCGTTTAGCCGTTATTGCACGAAAGTTTACTCGTTGGTGTACACTAGTACAGCTACTAGAGACCGCTCTATTTGCTCATAGTAGAGAGTAGATAGCGCAATTCTGCCGGCAAAGTCTCGGAAGGCGCTCAGACGCAAGTCTACACGGGCCTGCAAGCGTTGCACCTTACGAATAGGGACCGCATCTTACACGCTATGTATAACCGGTCTTACATACTATGTATAACGCATCTTACATATTATGTATGAAACGATAGTATAGTGCAACGCTCGCTCCATTGTTTGCGTTCTAGACTCCGTTCGTCTTGCCTAGACGGGCTTTGTGTATTTGCGAGGGGAATTTTCTACGACCTCAGTCTGGGAGTCAGGCGATTAGCGCATGCTCAGAGGGTAAGCCAAACTACAAGTCTAGCTTGTCACTGAGGGGCCGTGGGGCGGCGTCTCTTGTGTATGTTGAGGAGGTGTTTATAGAGCTTCTAGAGGAGGAGTACGCGCTGTCTCGCGGAAGTGTTCACTAGCGGCATAAGCAGAGTCTATCGGGCTAATCACCGATAAAAGCGTATCTTTGCAAAAATTAGGAAATAAGAAATACAGAAAATATCCACTAGATGCTAATGAAGAAGCTACTGCTAATAGGTCTAGGAGCCTGCGCTGCATTATGCTGCAGCCCGCGCCTAGAAGCCCAGCGAGCAGCCCTAAGGACAAACGCTCTGGCGCTAGCGACCGGGAATCTCAACCTAGAGGCCTCGCACATGATTGGTCAGCGCTGGACGGCACATTTGATGCTACAGGCCAAACCATTCTCGTATCCATTACCTGTGCCCATTGGCCTCCTGCGCTGGGCCGAAGGTCTCGACCAGGGAACTTCGCGCTTGCCCGAGTTTGGGACCATCAAGCATACCGAGCACTACACGATAGAGCCTAGCCTACGTTACTGGATGTATGGCGCCTATAACCGAGGTCTATTCTTCGGGCTACAGGCTACAGGCTCGCTCTTCACTTACGGCGGGGACAAGTATAGCGCCAACTACCGCAAGGGGTGGGGGGCTGGCGCAGGCCTCTCGATAGGCTATTCGCGCGAGCTTAGCTCTCGTTTTAATATCGAGTTTGAGTTAGGTCTCGGTGCTATGTACCGCAGCTATCAGATGGTGGATGGTGAGAGTGGCTATGTATGGGACGAGCGTCATACGGACATCGTGCCAACTCTCTCTCGTCTGGGAGTTAGCC
This sequence comes from uncultured Porphyromonas sp., assembly GCA_945867245.1. Classification (GTDB taxonomy): domain Bacteria; phylum Bacteroidota; class Bacteroidia; order Bacteroidales; family Porphyromonadaceae; genus Porphyromonas. The sequence goes on along the minus strand of CAMBHQ010000256.1, from coordinate 423 downwards.
TAGTATATACACTATAATATATAGATAAGACAAGCCAAGCATGAATATAAGATATACCCTCGGGGGGCTAGCGCTAGCGACGCTGGCTCTAGCGTCCTGTGCTAAGCGTCCGCTGACCTCGGCCCTTTTTGAGCAGTCGGGGCGTGTGCATATTTACTTACCGACGCAGAAGGAGGAGCGTAGCGGGGTTTTGGCTGAGCGCGTAAGCTATCAAACGAAGATTGATACTATCCGTCCTGATCGGAGCAAGACGAACAACGCGAGCTCTAGTGATGACCCCACGATGAAGACGCGCGAGCTAGACCTTATCACCGTATTAGCAGACCGGACTAAGGTGAAGATTTCGACTGTGCGTAACGGACTTATTAACTTAAGTTACATGACGACGGCACCTCGTGTCTTAATGGATGAGAGCTATAAAGT
>CAMBHQ010000255.1 GCA_945867245.1 uncultured Porphyromonas sp. | reverse complement strand
CTGCCACGCCCTCTGCCGTTGTGTCGGTCGTTGTAGCCGTTTCGTCAGCCTGTGTCTCTGCTGTCTGCCCTTCTGTCTGATTATAGAGCTGTTCGAGCTCTGGATTTGTGTTAGTTTCTTCGTTCATAATGCTTTATCGTTTATGTCCCATTAGGGGGCAATTAGCGTACCACTAGGCTAGGGGTGAGGGCTCTGCTGTCGCCTGTGTGCTTCGATGGGTATTCTGTAAGTGTTTTCTGTTTCGACGTATATATTCTGCATAGTTGCTTGTGTGTAGGCTCAATCAGAATATACTTCTGTTTTTGTCCGAATAATTGTGGGGCTTAAGTTTAATGCAGACCTTTGCGCCCAACAGACGACAGACAGAGCCATGAAGATTACCGAGATTCTATCCAATAAGCGCGTGAACCTATCGTACGAGTTCTTCCCACCCCGTCGGGACTCGTCCTTCGACTCCGTACTCGCTGCGGCCGAGACCGTGGCTGGGCTCAATCCGGCCTTCGTCTCCATCACTTATGGGGCTTCGGGCGGGGCTAGCCACAATACGGTACGTGTGGCCGATACGGTCAAAAACGACCTAGGCATCACCACGCTCGCCCACCTAACTGGTGCTACCCTCGACGAAGCCGAGGCCCTCGGTATCCTGCGTGAACTCAAAGGCAAGGGCATCGAAAACATCCTCGCTCTGCGGGGCGACCTCGTGGCAGGTAGCGAGTCGCAGCGTCGGCAGAGCTTCCACCACGCCAGCGAGCTTATCCACTTCATCAAGCAGCACGAGCCCAACTTCTGCGTCGGTGCTGCGTGCTATCCCGAGGGTCATGTGGAGAGTCGGGACAAGAAGGAGGATATACTCTATTTGAAGCTCAAGCAGGACTTCGGCGCCGACTTCCTGACGAGTCAGATGTTCTTCGACAACAATATCTTCTACAACTTTATGTATCGTCTGCGCGATGCCGGTATTACGATTCCTGTCGTAGCGGGTATTATGCCGATTGTCAGCTACGAGCAGATCAAAAAGGTCGGGGGACTCTCGGGGAGCAACTTCCCTGCCTCCTTTATCAATATAGCCGACAAGTTTAAGTACAATCCCGAGGCCTTCCGTACGGCCATGATTAACTACACTTGCACGCAGATTATAGACCTCATTGCCAATGGGGTAACGAACATACACATCTATACTATGAACCGTGGCGAAACGGCCGAACGTATTCACCACAACCTAGGGGCAATCCTCAGCATTTAGCTAGGCTCCTAGGTAGCACATCGAGGAGGAATGGGGCGACATACAGCCGAAAGGCTGAGTGTCGCTCATTTTCTTTGTCTAATTCGGAGTGCTCGGCAGCCCGAATAGTCCTTTAGGAATTAGCGACTTAAGCGATAGCTGCATAAGTAGTGGAAAACTTTTTTGTCCCCTTTGCTTGCATAATCCAAATAAAGGTGCTACCTTTGCAGAGCAAATGAGAAACGAAACGCTTTCTTAGCTCAGTCGGTTAGAGCATCTGACTGTTAATCAGAGGGTCCTTGGTTCGAGCCCAAGAGAAAGCGCAAGTAGCAGCAGAGCGGACAAGTCAATGACTTGCCCGCTCTTGTTTTATCTCCCTGTCGGAGGATGGTATATGCAGCGGAATGCTCTAGGGGCAGTAGAGGGGTATTGCAATACTTGCTATCCCCTTCGGCTCGGGCTAAACAATACGGCTGCTTGTCGGGTTGTAGAGATGTAATATCGCCCAATAGTGGGCAAGCAATGAAACAATACTTAGATAATAATGGCAACAGTAACTCTTAAGAACTCTATCGTTATCAACCTCAATGGTAACCTCCCAGCAGTAGGCAGCAAGGCTGCTGACTTCACCCTCGTAAAGGCTGACCTGAGCGAAGTAAAGCTCAGCGACTTCGCGGGCAAGCGTGTCGTGCTAAACATCTTCCCTAGCGTAGATACAGGTGTGTGTGCTGCGAGCGTACGCCGCTTCAATAGCGAGCTCTCTCAGCTCGATAATACGGCTGTGCTCTGCATCAGCAAGGACCTGCCTTTTGCGCTGGGTCGTTTCTGTGGTGCTGAGGGCCTCGAGGCTGTGGTAACGGCTTCGGCTTTCCGCAATACCGGCTTCGAGCAGGCTTACGGCGTGTTGCAGCAGGATGGCCCTCTAGCAGGTCTACTAGCTCGTGCCGTAGTGGTTATCAACGAGGCGGGCGAAGTGGTTTATACCGAGCTTGTACCCGAGATTACTCAGGATCCTAACTTCGAGGCTGCGCTCGCTGTCCTCTAAGTCGAGGCAGTAGTCCTAAGCCCTACGGGCCGAATATATATAAGGCTGTGTAGCCCCTCGGGGTTACACAGCCTTAGTCGCATATATAGCGCCCATTTGTCCGCCTAGTAGCTCGCCACTTGTCCGCCTATTAGGGCGACGATCGTCCGCCGATTAGGTCGCCACTCCTCCGCCTATTAGGTGGACGATTGTCCACTAGTTAGTGGACGATTCGTTGCTCGTTTGGGGGCTATAGCCTAGTTGGTGCGAAAAAACTTTCGTCCTTGTAAGTGTCTAGTAAATCGGGCGAGTACGTGCAACTCGGATGCAGAGCTATTCAACTTTTTCTTGTCGTTATTTGGAAGATAAGAGAAACTTGTATTA
>CAMBHQ010000254.1 GCA_945867245.1 uncultured Porphyromonas sp. | reverse complement strand
ACCCATGGCAATCGCCAGTGTCATATGATAGTCGTGTACAAGGCCTCCATCGCTACAGATAGGTACATATATGCCCGTCTCTCGGTAGTATTCGTCTCGTGCTGCTGCTACCTCGATAATAGCCGTAGCTTGTCCACGCCCGATACCCTTCTGCTCACGTGTGATGCAGATAGAGCCACCGCCGATACCAACTTTGATGAAGTCAGCCCCAGCCTCTGCCAGATAGCGGAAGCCCTCAGCATCAACGATATTACCAGCACCAACCTTTACGCTGTCTCCGTACTTCTCACGTATCCAGCGTAGAGTGTCGTATTGCCATTCGCTATAACCATCCGAAGAGTCTATACATAGTACATCTACACCGGCCTCTACCAGTGCAGGCACGCGCTCTGCATAGTCTCGGGTATTGATACCCGCACCGACTAGTAGCTCCTTGCTAACCTTATTGGATAGTTCGATAGGGTTTTCTTTGTGTTGGTCGTAGTCTTTACGGAAAACGAGGTGCACTAGGTGCTGCTCTTCGTCAATGATGGGTAGAGTATTGAGCTTGTTTTCCCAGATAATGTTGTTGGCTTCTTTGAGCGTGATACCAGCCTTACCAACGACTAGACGCTCGAATGGCGTCATAAATTCGCTAACGAGCTTCTCGGGACTATCGATACTTACACGATAATCACGACTAGTAACGATACCTAGCAGTTTGCCGTGGCTCGTGCCATCGTGGGTTACGCCGATAGTAGAGTGTCCGGTTTCTTGACGTAGACGTAGTACGTCAGCCAAGGTCGCAGTAGGTGCTACGTTAGAGTCGCTTGTTACGAAGCCCGCTTTGAACTTCTTCACCCTGCGCACCATTTCAGCTTGCTCAGCAATAGGCTGTGAGCCATATATAAAAGACAACCCTCCGTTGCGGGCTAATTCGATAGCAAGCGTATCATTAGATACTGATTGCATAATAGCCGACACGAAGGGAATATTCAGCTGAATAGTAGCTTCCTCGCCTTTGCGATAGCGTACGAGCGGAGTCGTAAGCTTGACGTTCTGAGGAGTGCATGCACGTGTTGTGAGACCAGGGATTAGCAGATACTCCCCGAAGGTGCGAGAAACTTCATTGACAAAAACAGCCATAACTTGAATGTATATTAAAAGACTATCTAGAAATTTCCGGACAAAGATACTACAAATTATGCGCCCAAGCAAAAGCGCAGACACCAGTGAACGGCCCTACAGTCGTTGATGAACGGAGATTCAGCCCCGTGGGGATGCCTGCAAAAGGTCTACTGTAGACTGCAAGCTCTGTAATAAACAAGGCTGTACCCAACCTAAGTGTTGCGTACAGCCTTGTTAGTATTATGCTCTATGTGCTAGATGGCGGGTAGGTTCATACCAGTTATTCTGCGGTATAGGTCTAGGGCGTATAGGTCTGTCATGCCCGATATGTAGTCTAATGCGCATTGGATACGCCCATAGGTAGTATTACGCTGAATATCATATTGCGAGCTAACACGTCCTAGCAAAGCCTTGCTGTATAGTTCCTCTGGATGGTGGAGCGCATGCAGCAGTTTGTCGAGTAGGGAGGTAAAGATTTGATGCCCCGCCAGCTCCACGTCGAGTACCATCTTGGAGCGATATATCCTGTCCCAGGCAGTCTCTGACGAAGCTCTATAAGCGGCAATGCTCCGAGGTGATAGCTGCGATATGAGGGAGCCTTGGAATTGCCCTCTGAGGATGCTATCTTCGCTATCAATAAAGATTTGCGCAGTTTCCTCTGCCAAGGTATTGATAGCACGGCTACGCAGGTAACCGATACGTTCGTTCTTGTCGTCTATATACTGTAGAGTATGCTGTATATGGTCTAGCTCTGCTTCGCTGACAAAGTCCATCAGGATACTTTCGGCTTCGGAGTAAGCTAGTATAGCTAGTTTATAGGCATCTTCAATATCCATTATCTGGTAGCATATGTCATCAGCAGCCTCTACGAGGTAAACCAATGGATAGCGGGCATAGTGTAGGGGAGTACCTTCGCTAGAGAGACGTATCAATCCCAGTTCATTAGCTAAGTCTTGCATCGTAGTCTCTTCGGTCTGGAAGAAACCGAACTTACCTCTGCCACCTGCAAGCTCACTGCTATAGGGATACTTGATAATACTGGCTACAGTGCTATAGGTTAGCGCAAAGCCTCCTGGCCTACGCCCTAGGAACTGATGTGTCAGCAAGCGCAGAGCATTAGCATTGCCCTCGAAGTTGAGAAAGTCTTGCCAGCGCCCGCCCTCATTCTCTACTTCCGGCTGCCACTTGCGCCCATTGCCCTCGCGGAAGTAAGCACAGATAGCCCGCTCGCCACTATGTCCAAAGGGTGGATTGCCCATATCGTGGGCTAGGCAAGCAGCGCTGACAATCGAGCTCAGGCTAGTACGCATATCTGTATCCTTTAGCTCGGGATATCGCCCCTGCAGTACAGTCCCTACGATATTACCTAGCGAACGTCCCACACAGCTTACCTCTAGGCTGTGTGTCAGTCTATTGTGGACAAAGACATTACCTGGCAAGGGAAATACCTGGGTCTTATTCTGCAGGCGACGAAAAGGCGGAGAGAAGACCAAGCGGTCGTAGTCCCGCTCGAACTCACTTCGTG
>CAMBHQ010000253.1 GCA_945867245.1 uncultured Porphyromonas sp. | reverse complement strand
GACAACAGAGAGGAAAGACAATAGATACAGAGATGAAACTAAAGTATGTAATAGCCCTCGTCCTGGGTGTAGCCCTAGCACTCTCGGGACTGTACTATTACCTCCTACAGGAGGAGCGCAGTGGCCTAGAGGCCGAGAAGGCCGCTTTCACCAAGGCACAGACCGAGGCCATGCAGGAGGAGCTGGCTATGCTCGCCGAGGAGTACCAGACTCAGTACAACAAGATTACGGTCAAGGGACCCGAGGGGGACCTTGTCATAGGTACGGACAGCCTTATCAGTCAGCTGATGAGCGAGCGCGCCAAGGTAGACCGCCTACAGCAGGAGCTGAGAGATACCAAGCGTACCAGTGCCGAGCGTATCGCAGCCCTTACGAAGGAGGTGGGGACGCTACGTAAGGTCCTCCGAAGTTATGTCGTACAGATCGATTCGCTACACGCTACTAATGAGCGTCTACGTGCCGAGAATCAGGAGATACGTAGCGACTTCGCCCGCTCGCAGAGCACTGTGGCGCAGCTCTCTACCGAGAAGAGCGAGCTGACAAGCCGTGTGAACCTCGCTGCGAAACTAGACGCTACGGGCATCAGCGTGCGCCCCATCGACAAGCGTGGCAAGACGGCGAAGAATATCGACAAGGTTGTGAATCTAGAGATTAGTTTCCGCGTGGCCAAGAATGTAACGGCAAGTGTGGGTGCTAAGACCTTCTATACCCGCATTATGCGCCCCGATGACGAGCCTATGGTCAAGGCCGGAGCGGGGAGCTTTAGCTTCGAGGGCAAGAGCCTAAGCTACTCTACACGACGCGAGATAGAGTACAACGGAGAGGAGACGCCTATCACAATGTATTGGCCCGTAGAGGAGAGTCTGATGAGCGGACGCTACCGCCTACAGATATTCGCTGATGGCAACCTCATCGGCTCTACGACCTTCAATCTGTAGTCGCTTTGATATACTTATATATCCTCGTTACCCTGGTCTTCTCTGCCTTTTTCTCGGGCAGTGAGATCGCCTATGTCTCGGCGGACCGACTGCGTCTAGAGCTAGACCGCAATAAGGGTGGGCTTATCTCGAGCCTTCTCGGCTTCCTATACCGGCGCCCCGACCACTTCATCACGACGATGCTCCTGGGTAACAATATCGCCCTCGTACTCTACGGTATTCTGATGGCAGAGCTACTAGAGCCCTTGCTCTATCAGTGGACCGACAACGATGTCCTCGTGCTGATAGCGCAGTCTGTCTTCGGTACTATTATCATTCTCTTTACGGGTGAGTTCATCCCTAAGGTGATCTTCAGGATGAATCCTAACGTGATGATGCAGGTGATGGCCTTGCCACTCATTATTATATATGCACTTCTCTTCCCCTTCATGTGGGTGGTAAGTCTGATGACGGGCGCTGTCCTACGTCTAGCTGGGCGCAAGGGCGAGAGCCATATCGCCAAGACCTTCTCCACCGTAGACCTAGAGCATTACCTAGAGCATAACCAAAAGGACGATGGGGAGAGCGAGGTGCGCTTCATCCAAAACGCCATCAGCTTCCCCACGCTACAGGCTCGGGACTGCATGCGTCCACGCAACGAGATAGTGGCCGTAGATATCGAGGACGACAAGAGCGAGCTAGAGGAGAAATTCGTCCGTAGCGGATACAGCAAGCTCATCGTATATCGCGAGAATATCGACGAGCCGATAGGCTATATCCACTCTAGTGAGATGTTTAGGAGTGAGGACTGGCGTAGCCATATCGTGCCAGCGCTATTCGTCCCCGAGAGCATGTATGCCAGTAAGATTATGACCCTGCTGATGCAGAAGAAAAAGAGTATCGCCATCGTTATCGACGAGCTAGGCGGTACGGCCGGCATGGTAACACTAGAGGATGTTATCGAGGAAATCTTCGGGGATATCGAGGACGAGCATGATCATACACGCATCATCGCCAAGCAAGTCGAGGAGGGCGTCTATATACTGAGCGGCCGTCTAGAGATAGACGACCTCAACGAGCGCTTCGACCTCGGCATCCCCGAGGAGGAGGACTTCCAGACTGTTGCTGGCTATATACTGCATCACCACCAGAGTATCCCCACGGCGGGCGAGGTCATAGTCATAGACCGTTACCGCTTCGAGGTCCTGCGCTCATCCTCTACGCGCATTGTCCTAGTCAAGCTGCGCCTGCTGTAGCTGAGGCTCCAGGGGAGCTAAAACTTATTCAATACCAATACTAGATATGGACTCTATCAAACAACTCTTTAGAATAGGCTATGGGCCGAGCAGTAGCCACACAATGGGCCCTGTACGTGCCAGTGAGATGTTCCTAGAGCGCTGCCCCGAGGCAGTGCGCTTCCGTGTAACGCTTTTCGGCAGCTTGGCCGCTACGGGCAAGGGGCATATGACCGACGTAGGCATCCTGCGCATCCTAGAGCCAGTGGGCCCTACCGAGATCGTATGGCAACCCGAGATTGAGCTACCCTTCCATCCTAATGGGATGCGCTTCGAGGGCTTTAGTCGCGAGGGGGTCTTGCTCGATACCTTCGTAGTGTATAGCATTGGTGGCGGTACACTGGCCAACGAGGAGTTCAACGAGAAGGAGATGGCCGAGATTTACCCAGAGAACAACATCCGTGATATTATGCGCGTGCTCGC
>CAMBHQ010000252.1 GCA_945867245.1 uncultured Porphyromonas sp. | reverse complement strand
AGAGCAGCTCGATAATCAGACAGAAGGGCAGACAGCAGAGGCACAGACTGACGAAACGGCTACAACGACCGACACAACGGCAGAGGGCGTGGCAGACGCTAGCCCAAGCCTCGAGGAAGAGTACGCCAAGCTAAAAGATACGCACCTACGCCTAATGGCCGAGTACGACAACTACCGCAAGCGTACGCTCAAAGAGAAGAGCGACCTCATCCTGCACGGAGGCGAGAAGGTACTGCTAGCACTACTCCCTGTCATCGACGACCTAGACCTAGCCCTAGCGAACATGGAGCAAGCCGAGGACATCGAAGCCCTACGCGAGGGGATGCGCCTTATCCACGGCAAGTTCGTCGACTATCTAGGCAAGCAGGGCGTGCGTGCTATCGAGACCGAGGCAGCGCCCTTCAACGAGGACCTGCACGAGGCTATCACGGTCTTCCCCGCCCCTAGCGAAGAGCTCAAGGGCAAGGTTATCGACTGCGTCAAGAAGGGCTACACGCTCGGCGACAAGGTACTACGCCATGCCTCGGTAGTGGTAGGTCAGTAGTCGCTCGGCACTCATATTATATATAAGGAGTAAAAGCAATGGCAAAGAGAGATTACTACGAAGTGCTAGGTGTCGAGCGTTCGGCCAATGATGATGCGCTCAAGAAGGCGTATCGCAAGCTCGCCATCCAGTACCATCCGGATAAGAACCCAGGCGACAAAGAAGCCGAGGAGAAGTTTAAGGAGATTGCAGAGGCCTACGACGTGCTGAGCGACCCTCAGAAGCGTCAGCGCTACGACCAGTTTGGCCATGCGGGCCTCGGCGGAGGCGCTGCCGGTGGTGGCGGTGGCTTCGGTGGGATGAGCATGGAGGATATCTTCAGTCGCTTCGGAGACCTCTTCGGCGAAGGGGGCTTCGGTGGCTTTGGAGGCTTCGGCGGTGGCCGTCAGCGCCGACGTGGTGGCGACCTCAGAGTGCGCGTGCGCCTTACGCTCGAGGAGATTGACCAGGGCGTAGAGAAAAAGCTCAAGCTCAAGAAGCAAAAGCTCTGTAGCAAATGTCATGGCGAACGCACCACTGACCCGAACGGCAAGAGCAGCTGCTCTACCTGCCACGGTCAGGGCGTAGTGATGCAGGTGCAGAACACCCTTTTTGGGCGCATGCAGACGCAGACGACCTGCCCCAGCTGTAATGGCTCGGGCGAGCAGATCACCAAACCCTGTAGCCACTGCGGCGGACAGGGCGTAGAGCTCGGCGAGGAGCTAGTAACCTTCCGCATCCCTGCTGGCGTAGAGGAGGGTATGCAGCTCACGGTACAGGGTCAGGGCCACGCAGCACCCGAGGGGGGCATCAGTGGCGACCTGCTCGTGGTGATACAGGAGGAGGAGGATGCCAACCTCATCCGCAACCACAACGACCTCATCTACAACCTGCTGATTTCGGTGCCCGAGGCAGCCTTCGGGACGCAGATAGAGGTGCCCACTGTCGGTGGTCGTGCCCGTGTAACTATCGAGCCTGGTACGCAGAGTGGCAAGATACTGCGCTTGCGTGGCAAGGGTCTGCCCGAGGTGAACTACAACCGCCGTGGCGACCTGCTTATCAACGTGAACGTTTACACGCCCGAGACCCTCAGCAAGGAAGACAAGGAGCTACTAGAGAAGCTCAAGTCCTCGCCCAACTTCATTCCCAGCGAAGCAGCCCGCAAGGAGCTCGACCGCAAGTATAGGGAGATGCTGAGGTAGTGAGCAGTGGCTAGTAGGCAGTGATCAGTGGCTAGTGGTCGGTGGACAGTGGGCAGTGTGGAGCCTACTAATCAAGTACAAGAAAACTAAGGCCGAGGGCCGTGGAGCGCTATAGCGCATCCACGGCCCTCGGCTCGTATTGGGTCTGCTCACCGGCCACTGACCACTAGCCACTGACCACTAAAAAACTAACTCCCCCAGCGCGACTTGATAGCCTCCTGTAGCATGGGGCGAAACTTGGGATGCGCTATGCTACACAGCGCCTCGGCACGCTCCCTTAGACTCTTGCCTCTGAGGCGAACACGGCCGTACTCCGTGGCCACATAGTCCACTTCGTTGCGCCCTGCGGTGATGTTGGCTCCCTCTGCCAAGTGGGGAACGATACGGCTAACCTTGCCGTCCTGCGCCGTCGAGGGGAAGGCGAGGATAGACACGCCCCCTGCGCTGCGCTTAGCACCACGCAGGAAGTCTACCTGTCCGCCCGTACCACTGAACTGACGAAGGCCTATAGACTCGCTAGCCGCCTGACCCGTTAGGTCCATCTCTATACAGGAATTTATCGACACCATCTTGCTATTCTGCCCGATGACGAAGGGGTCATTGGTATAGCTCACAGGGTACATCTCTACATCCGGATGATTGTGCAGGAAGTCGTACAGCTCCTGAGAGCCCATGATGAGCGTCGAGACCACCTTACCCACGTGTATGCTCTTGCGCGAGCCGTTAATCTGTCCGTTGCGCATCAGGTGCATCACCCCATCGGTGAACATCTCGGTATGGATACCTAGGTCTCTGCGTCCCTCTAGGCTCTGGAGCACGGCGTTGGGTATGCCCCCGATGCCGAGCTGTAGCGTAGAGCCGTCCTCGATGAGCTCGGCACAGTAGCGCCCGATGGCTCGCTCCTCCTCACCTATCGGGGCG
>CAMBHQ010000251.1 GCA_945867245.1 uncultured Porphyromonas sp. | reverse complement strand
TGATGTTATTATTACAGACCCTCCGCGTGCTGGTATGCACGAGGATGTGGTACAGACTATACTGCGTGCTAAGCCTCAGCGCATCGTCTATGTAAGCTGTAACCCTGCCACTCAGGCACGAGACCTCGCCAGTTTAGTTGCCGAGGGAGACTACCGCATTACCAAAAGCCGTGCTGTAGATATGTTTCCGCACACGCATCATAGATAGAATGTGGTACTACTGGAGCGAGTAGAGGCTTGAATAAAAGTCGTACCTTTGTATTCCAGTTAATAGAATCACTAACAACTGACACTTAATTAAGCTAATTCAGTGGAGACTAAGTACATTTTCGTTACCGGAGGCGTTGTGTCCTCTCTAGGTAAAGGTATTGTAGCTGCCTCTCTTGCGAAGCTATTGCAGGCGCGGGGCTACACTGTTACAATACAGAAATTTGACCCCTATATCAATATAGACCCAGGTACGCTAAACCCTTACGAACATGGCGAATGCTATGTGACAGACGATGGGCACGAAGCAGACCTTGACCTAGGCCACTACGAGCGCTTCCTAAACATTGCGACCTCTAGAGCCAACAATATCACTACGGGGCGCATCTATCAGAACGTCATCCGCAAGGAGCGCAAAGGCGAATACCTCGGCAAGACAGTACAGGTAGTGCCACATATCACAGACGAAATCAAGCGCAACGTAAAGCTACTGGGGCAAAAGCATAAGTACGACTTCGTAATTACGGAGATTGGAGGCACCGTAGGGGATATAGAGTCCCTGCCCTTTATCGAGAGCGTACGACAGCTTAAGTGGGAACTCGGGAAGAATTGCCTCTGCGTACATCTGACCTATGTACCCTATATCGCTGCTGCTGGTGAGGTCAAGACCAAGCCTACACAGCACTCCGTGAAGCAATTGCAGGAGGTGGGGATACAGCCAGATGTCCTCGTGCTACGTACCGAGCGAGAACTCAATAGTGATATACTACGCAAGGTGGCTCTATTCTGCAACGTGACACCAGACTCGGTAGTGCAGTGTGCTGACGTACCTACTATCTACGAGGTTCCCCAGGCACTCCTAGACCAACACCTAGACGAAACAATACTCAGCAAGGTAGGTATTGAGCCCAAGGGTACTCCCGACCTCAGCGACTGGAATCACTTCCTCAAGCTCAGACGTGAGGCTACTGGGGTCGTTAATATTGCCCTTGTCGGCAAGTATGTAGAGCTACAGGATGCGTATAAGTCTATCGACGAGTCGCTACTACAGGCCGCTATATACAATAAGTGTAAGCTCAACCTCGTGAGTATTCATAGCGAGAAGATAACTGCCGATAACGTGGCCGAGCTCCTACAGGGCATGGATGGTATAGTGGTATGTCCAGGCTTCGGCTCTCGTGGTATCGATGGCAAGTTCGAGGCACTACGCTATACACGTGAGCATAATATACCTACGCTCGGTATTTGCCTTGGTATGCAGTGTATGGTTATTGAGTTTGCGCGCAATGTGCTGGGCTATGCCAATGCGCATACTACCGAGATTATGCCGGACTCGCCATACAAGGTCGTAGATATTATGGAGGAGCAGAAAACTATCAGTGACCTTGGGGGCTCGATGCGCCTCGGGGGCTATGATTGTGTACTGCGCAAAGGCAGTCGTATAGCAGAGGCTTACGGAAGTGAGTTTATTAGAGAGCGCCACCGCCATAGATTTGAGTTCAATAGCCAGTACCGCGAGGCCTTCGAGCAGGCGGGCATGGCCTGTGCAGGGGAGAATCCCGATACTGGTTTAGTAGAGACAGTAGAGCTGCCTAGCCATCGCTGGTATATCGGGGTACAGTATCATCCAGAATATCGCTCTACTGTACTCAAGCCCAACCCACTTTTCCTCAGCTTTATAAAGGCTGCAATCACTAAGTAATATAGAATGGATAGAAACACTATTATAGGTTTTGTCCTAATCGGAGCCCTTATTATTGGCTTCAACTGGATGAACCAACCAACGGCTGAGCAACTGGCAGAGATGCAACGCCAAGAGCAATTGCAGAAGGCTCAGCAAGAAGCCAGTCAGAAGGCTCAGGCACAGCCTACGGCCGCCACTAGCAACGAGCCTATGGTGCTCGACTCAGCCGCACTGGCGGCTATGCCAGAGTATCGCAAGCCACGTGAAGCGAAGAGCCTAACGCTCAAGAATAATAAGGTCGAGCTACGACTGAATACTCTAGGCGCTAGCCCTAAATTCGCCGAAATTAAGGGGCACAAGAACCACAAAGAGGGCTACGAGACAGCGAATACACCTACTGTGGCCTTGTTTAATGACGCTGATACACGCTTTAATCTCCCGCTAGCTCTAAAGAATGGTCAGGTAATCAATACGGCTGAGTGTACCTTCGAGCTCGTAAGTCAAACAGATAGCACCGCAGTAATGCGTTTGCCCCTGTCTGCTGCTGCATATATAGACTTCTCGTATAGACTACTTAAGGACGATTATCGCTTAGCCTTCTCCATCTCTGGCCAGCAGCTCGAGAGCGTACTAGCACCTCAGGCTAAGCAATCTCTAGAGTGGTCCCTTAGGTTACCTCAGCTAGAGCAGAGCCACAAGTTCGAGGGACAGTATAGCTCGCTCTACTATGGTCAGGACAATGGCGAGGTTAATGATC
>CAMBHQ010000250.1 GCA_945867245.1 uncultured Porphyromonas sp. | reverse complement strand
CCTAACCGATGACCCCACGCTAGAGACGGAGGTGAGCAAGGTACAGCTACTCATCAAGGTAGAGAACAAGCAACAGCCCTATCAGGCGGAGGCCACACGCCTAGAGACGAGTCTCGCCCGTGGTCTGGTAGGGCCGTCGGCACAGCTAGAGGGCTACAAGGTCTTGCAGCGTGCCTATGAGGAGGCGGGGCAGGCCCATGAGGCCCTGCGCATCAATGACTCTGTCGATAAATATCAGGATAGTCTCCGTGCCGAGCATAAGTACCGCGAGGTGATGAAGCTAGAGCGTGGGCGCGCCCTAAACGAGGCCAAGAGCAAGCTCGACCAAGAGCGTGGGCGTAGCCGTACCTTGCTCTACTGGCTGGTAGGTATCGCCGTCTGTGCTATCGTATTGATAGTAGGACTCTACTACCATCACCGTTGTAAGCACAGACGGCTCGAGGATGCCGGGCGACAGCTACGCTCCGAGCTCGAGGAGAGCCACGTGGAGCGCGAGCGGGTAGCGCAGGAGCTAGAGCAAGTGCGTCAGCGCTTGCAGAGCCTTAGTCGAGAGGCCGAGCCTGTCGGAGCTGAAGGCTCCGAGTCCGAGTCTAAGCTCTCCCCCGAGGTGCAGGACAACATCGGCGAGGCCCTACGCCTACTGATGCAGGAGCAGTGTCGGTATAGAGATAAAAACCTGACTTTGGAGATGCTCGCCTCTCTAGTGGGCGCCAATAGGAGCTATGTAAGTAGTTACCTCAACCACGTCCTCGGCGATAGCTACAGCGACTATATAGCCAAGCTACGCCTTGCCGAGGCTAAGCAATTGCTACGCGAGACAGACGATACACTACCGGTGATAGCCAGTCGTGTGGGCTTCTCTACGCTGCAGACCTTCCACGCTCAGTTCAAAAAGCACAACGAGGGTATGACCCCGACCGAATATCGTGCTAAGGCTAGTGGCTAGTGGTCGGTGGCTAGTGGTCAGTGGCTAGTGGTCGGTGATCTGGACTAGTGGCTAGTATTCCTAGTGAGACTAGGGCTACTAGGGACACTAGACCTAGCGTGCGCCAGCCACTGCCCACTGATCACTGCCCACTGCCCACTATTATCACTATCTTTGTCTAGCCAAACAGATAACTATTATTACAATGTCAGAGCAAATACATAGTCCCGAGGGTCAGCCCTACGAGATATTAGAGTCTATCCGTACCCGCCGCAGTATTCGTATCTATCACCCCGACAGGGCCTTGCCCCCCGAGGCGGTACAGCTCATCCTAGAGGCAGGTCTGCGCGCCCCTTCGTCCAAGAATAGGCATACGACGCAGTTCATCCTCATCGAGGACAAGGAGAAACTTATCGAGCTGAGCTATATGCGTGAGCGTGGCTGTACTTTCCTGCGGGATGTCCCACTGGCCGTGGTGGTGCTGGGTAGTCCTATGGAGTGCCCGCATTGGATTGCCGATGCCTCACTCGCTGCGGGCTATATGCAGCTACAAGCCTGGGCTATGGGTATTGGCTCGTGCTGGTCGGATGTAGAGGGCGAGTTCACGGGCAACGGTCAGGATTCGGCCGAGTATGTGCGTAATGCCCTCGGTATCCCTTATCAGCTGGAGGTGCTCTGTATCCTGGGCTTTGGTTACGTCAATGGCGAAGCGCCCGAGCGTCCTGTGGAGAGCCTCAAGTGGGAAAAGATTCACATAGGCGCTTATCAGGAGCCTAGCGTAGAGGGCTAGGGGACTATGTCTTATCATACACTTACGGGGGGTGTCTCGGCCCGTACGGTCGTCCTGCTGGGTATGGGCAATGTGGGTAGCCATCTGGCACGTGTGCTGAGGCAGACCGAGGGCTACCGACTGGTGTATCACTATGGGCGTAGCCTAGGTATGCGCCTAGAGGATATCCCCCGCCATGCCGACCTATATATATATGCCCTCAGTGATAGTGCCCTGCCCGAGGTCTGGGCCATGATGCCCGAGACGAGTGGCGTGTGGGTACATACGGCTGGCTCCGTGAGCTTAGAGGCGATGCAGGCCTACCACGTAGACTGTGGCGTGCTCTATCCCCTGCAAACCTTTACCAAGGGGCGGGCATTGGACTGGTCTGAGGTGCCTATCTATTACGAAGGGCACGAGGAGGTACGTCGCCTAGCCGAAGCGCTCTCACGGCGGGTCTATCCTGCCGACAGCGAGGGTCGAGCTAAGCTCCATCTGGCGGCCGTGCTGGCCTGCAACTACAGTAACCATCTAGTGGCGCTAGCCGAGGGCTATCTAGCCCGCGAGGGCTTCGAGCCGAAGACGCTACTGCCTCTGATAAGAGAAACGATGTCTAAGCTCGAGACTATGCCTGCCCGCCGTGCGCAGACGGGCCCTGCCGTGCGCAGGGACGAAGCGACGCTCGAGCGCCATCGGGCTCTGCTCGAGGGTCAGGAGGAGCTACTCCGTATATATAATGTCTTAGCCGAGTCGATACAGAGGGATTGAGCTAGTGGGAGCCTAGGGGAGGCTTAGGCTTAAACTTTTTGGCCTCATAGAGCGCATATATTTTGAAGTTTCAGAAAATAGCTATAACTTTGCACCGTTTTATAAAGTTGAATTCACTTAATTAAACCAAGAAAAGAAATGAAGAAGTTTGTATCTCTTTGCGCATTCGTTGCTGCTCTTTCATTCGTATC
>CAMBHQ010000249.1 GCA_945867245.1 uncultured Porphyromonas sp. | reverse complement strand
GTAGACTCCATAAAGAAGGCTATCATCCCTTCGATAGCCAACGGAGCGCCGAAGATATCCCCGACAAAGGTTGAGTAGTTGGACCAGTTAGTCCCGAATTGGAACTCTAGGATAATCCCCGTAGCCACACCGATGGCGAAGTTGATCCCGAAGAGCTTTTGCCAAAACTTGGCGCTACGCTTCCAGAACTCTTCGCCCGTACGGTAGTACTGAGTCTCGGCCAGCGACATAATAATCCCTAGCCCCAAGGTCAATGGCACGAAGAGCCAGTGATACATGGCCGTAAGAGCGAATTGCGCTCTAGACCATCCCATGAGTAGTTCTAAATCCATACAGACATTAGTTATAATTAGTTGTTTATAGTCTTGTTTTGCGGTTTGGTTGATAGTTTGCCTTACTTCGTTCCTCTATTGATGAGGTCCTGCTGCACCCATTCGGAGCCTGTTATATTCAGCTCCTTGGCCTGTTGCTTGGTATGGTTGGGGAAGAAGAATGCCTTGAGGACGGCAAACATAACGAAGAGTTTGATGCCTACAATCAGCCACAATGTGCGCGAAGTCGGTGTAAGGCTAGAGAAGCCCTCTCGGTACATGTCCCAGGCGCGTCGCCAGATGCTAGGCTTCGTTTCTGTTTGGTTCATTACGGATTATACTTTATATATTATACTATACAAAGATACATAAAAATAGCATTAGGAGCTTGCTAGCGACTCGTTACATTGGCCTCTCTTGATGCGAATAGGTCCATAAGCGTCTAAGCTATGTCGCTTGTCTAGTGGTACCTAGGGCTTGCATAGCTAGGCTAGAGAGGCTAGCCCTTACTTGATGGTTGGCGCAAAGGTCTTACCTTTGTAATCAAATAGTGTAAGATATCTTAATAAGTCAGAGCCTAGTAGTAGAGTATGGTCGGAGTATTAACGTGTGTTTGCTTGCTCCTCGTAGGAGCTTTGGTCTATTTGTATTGGAGTCTAGGACGAGCGCGAGAGGAAGGGCGCGAGTTGCTACAGTTGCGCGCCTTGCTCTCCAAGCAAGAAGGACTTACGCAGCAGGCTGAGGATCGTGAACGCCAATTCTTGGATAGAAACAAACAGCAGCAAGAGCGACTGCAGGCTTTGCATACAGACTGCGAACTGCTCCGAGCCGAATGCCATCAGTTGCGTACTGCACTGGAGGGGCAGCAGGCTACGCAGGCTCAGTTGGCAGATTTGCTAGAGGAGCGCTTCCGAGGTATCACCACTAAAATATTGGACGAACGCTCGGAGCAGATGCACCGCCGCAACGAGGCGAGCCTTAGCCCTCTGCGAGAAGACCTGAAGCGCTTCGGAGAGCAGGTCGATCGGGCTTATAATAATGAGGCTCGTGAGCGTCATAGCCTACAGCACGAGATTCGTCTATTGGTGGAGCATAGCAATAAAATGAGTAGCGATGCCCACAGCCTAACGCAGGCCCTGCGTGGCACTAATAAGCTACAGGGCAACTGGGGCGAGATGATACTCGAGGACCTTCTGCAGAAAAGCGGCCTAGAGCCTGGTGTACACTATACGACGCAGGAGGTACTGACGCAAACAGAGAGCGATAAGCGCCTTATCCCCGACGTGCTGGTGAATTATCCTAATGGTGGGCGTATGATAATAGACAGCAAGGTTAATCTAGTGGACTATATGGACTATGTCAATGCCAAGGATGAGACAGAGCAGAGAGATGCTACGCTACGCCACATTCGTGCCATACGAAAGCAAATCAAGGATTTGTCGCACAAGCATTATCAAGCACACGTCCCAGGCGCCCCAGACTTTGTTATCCTATTCATCCCCAACGAACCAGCTTACCTCCTAGCAATGAAGGAGGACCCTAGGCTCTGGGAGGAGGCTTATGCTCAGAAGATATTGCTGATGAATACCACCAATCTGATGGCTACGCTCAAGATGGCCGAGGAGCTCTGGCGCAACGAAAAGCAGAGACTCAACGTGCAGGAGATATTTCGTAAGGTAGGGGATTTGTACGACCAATTCGTGGTCTATCTGGATAGGATGGAGACTGTAGCAGGGCACCTAGATAAGGCGCAGAATGCTCTGGCTGATACTCAGAAGAGTC
Organism: uncultured Porphyromonas sp.; assembly: GCA_945867245.1. Lineage (GTDB taxonomy): Bacteria > Bacteroidota > Bacteroidia > Bacteroidales > Porphyromonadaceae > Porphyromonas. Next base: position 563 of record CAMBHQ010000249.1, on the reverse strand, counting down.
TATCTACAGGGCGGGGTAATGTATTGCGTCGTTTCGAGGAGCTGCGTAAACTAGGGGTGAAAACCGAGAAACAGATAGCGCAGGTAGCACGCAAGTCTCGTACGCTCTCGCTAGATGAGGATCTAGGACTACCAGAGGAGGAGATGTAGAGAAGAACAAAAAGACGGATATAGCAATAAGACAAAAGAGATGGAAGCAATACTACAGTGGCTAGAGGCAATGCTCATCACGCCCTCCAAGACGCAGACAATAATAGTGATGTGTTTGGTGTCTGGTCTAGGGCTTATGCTGGGGCGTCTGCAGATAGCCAAGATAAGTCTAGGGGCAACGTTTGTCTTCTTCGTGGGGATAATCTTTGCCCACTTCGGAGTCCAGACGGTGCAGGACCTCACGGGCTTTATTCAGACCTTCGGGCTCGTATTGTTCGTTTATTCTCTAGGGGTAGAGGTAGGGCCATCGCTCTTCCCATCGCTCAAAAGTAAGGGCATAGGCTACAACCTACAGGGGCTTCTTTTGATAGTATTGACTTATGTTGTTATCCTTGTTATTCACTACACTATGGG
>CAMBHQ010000248.1 GCA_945867245.1 uncultured Porphyromonas sp. | reverse complement strand
TATAGCGACCTCCGTTTTGCCGAAGCCCACATCGCCACACAGTAGCCTATCCATCGGATACGAGCGCTCCATGTCCTCCTTGATAGCCTGTATCGCCTTGGCTTGGTCGGGGGTATCTATGTAGGCGAAGCTCGCCTCTAGCTCGTGCTGTAGGTAGCTATCAGGGCTGAAGGCAAAGCCCTCGCTTTCTTTGCGCTTGGCGTATAACTTGATGAGGTCTCGGGCAATATCCTTGACCTGCTTTTTGGTCTTCTCTTTGATGCGTTGCCATGCGCCCGAGCCGATAGTGCTGAGGCTGATGCCCTCGGCGACATCGCGCTGTCGGTAGTGGCTCAGCTTGTGCAGGCTGTGCAGATTGACGTAGACCGTATCACCACGATTATACTCTAGCTTGACGCATTCCTGTCGTCGTCCGCCTAGATCCATCGAGATAAGCCCACCGAAGCGCCCGACGCCATGCTCGGAGTGTACCACTAGGTCGCCGAGGTGGAAGGTACTCAGCTCCTTGAGCGAGAGCGTAATCTTACCCGAACGGGCCTTGTCGCTGCGCAGGTTGTACTTGTGATAGCGCCCGAAGAGTTGATGCTCGGTGAGTAGTGCTAGGCGCTGCTGTGGCAGTACGAAGCCCTCGTGCAGTGTCGCCTGTATGTGCTGGGGCATAGCTAAGCCCTCGCCGTGCTCCTCTATAATAGCGCAGACACGCTCGTATTGGCTGTGGTCTGCTGCGCAGAGGTAGATATTGTAGCCGGCCATCTGCCAGTCGGCCATCTGTCGGCATAGACTGTCGTAATCCTTGCCGTATAAGGGCTGAGCTTGGCTCTCTAGCGAGGCGGATAGCTGCTGTCGCTGTGGCCTACTCCTATAATATATAGGCTGTAGTTTGTCGGCCGCCTCGGCCATGCGCTTGGGTGGGATAAGCTGTAGGCGTAGCTCCTCTAGGCTATCGAAGCCCTCGCCATCATTGAGCTGTGGGGCATCCTCCCAGATGTAATTAAGGCGGTCTAATAGATAGTGTTCGTCGCTGAGGACTAGCTGGGTATTGCTGGGCATTAGGCTGAGGAGGGCTATGCCTGTACCGCTGGCGCTACTGCCGAGGTTGGGGATGAGGGCTATCTCCTCGTGTTGCTTGATAGAGAGCTGGCTCTCTACCTCGAAGGAGCGTATGCTGTCTATCTCATCGTCCCAATAGTCTAGGCGATAGGGCAGTTCGCTCGAATAGCTGTATATATCTAGGATATTACCACGCTGAGTGTACTGGCCAGGCTCGTAGACATAGTCGCAGCGTTCGTAACCCCAGGAGTAGAGCATATCCATCACCTCCCTCTGCGCTAAGCTCTGCCCGCGGTGTATCACTAGGTGTTCGCCCTCGTGCTCGCTACTCTCGGCTATCCCCTCGGCGAGGGCCTCGGGATAACTAACAATGATGGGTAGGGGCTTAGCCTGCTCGTGGCAAGTCTTGATGGTGCTGAGGACCATAGAGCGCATCAGGGCGCTGGCCTCATCACGATGGCCGTACTTGATGGCACGGCGGTAGTTGGAGGGGAAGATAAGTACGCCCTCGCTACCGACTATTTGCTCTAGGTCGGCATATATATAGCCCGCCTCGTCGGCATCATCGGCGCAGACGAGTAGGGGGTAGTCGTGGCCCCACTCGGAGAGTATGAGCGGTAGCATGGAGCCGCTAAGGCCTGTGAGGGCAAGTGGCTCGGCACTTCGTGGACTGATGCGGAGCGCCTCGGTTATCTGTCGTGCTAATTGTCTGAGCATCGGGCTGTGGGTAGGGGCTAATATGAAAGTATCGGCATAGAGTCTCGCAGCAGAAATTCTCTTAATGTGGGGCTGCTAGGTCTCTATGCTGTTCCCTACGGCTCTGCAAAGATACTAGTTATTCGTTGGCTATTTCTGCAATAAAAGAGGGGCGAGACTCGCTCGAGTCTCGCCCCTCTTTTATATCAAGGATTTTACCTCTCTGTTCTTTACGGCTTTAGCTGTAGCTTCCCGTCTACATAGCGCAGGGTAATCTTCATGCGTTCTATGTCTTTACGTTCGACTATAGTATTCGCAGTCTGAACGCGCTCCAGTTCTAGTCCTGTCCCTCCATACATCCCAGGTGTCCAGTTCGGATGTTGATGGTATACAAAGACAGCTGTGAGCCTGATAGATGTACCTCGGAATGTGAGGACAAAGTCCGTAGGAAGCTCATCACCTGCTTTCAACTGCTGAGTCAAATTACTCGTATTGGGTAAGTCTGGCGCTACTACGAGTTCCCCCTCTTTGAGCAGATACTCGAGATTAAGATTAGACCTACTCTCTAGCCCCATAGCAGAGACTTCTTTGTAGTTGTTAGCATCATTGAAGAGTTTCTCCCCACGATTATCCTCGATGTTTACTTGTAACTTGTGGATCCCACTACCAATCCTTAGGGGAGTATAGAGGGGCTCCTCCTCTTGCGAGCAAGCAGTAGCTAGTCCTGCAATGCTAAAGCCTAAGAGTAGGCTTCGAATAAATGTCTTTAGCATAATAATGATATGGATTATATGTTTCGCTAAGGAACTATTCCTGATGACAAATGTAATAATAATATTTGGATATAAGAATGGAGGATATTATAATTTATATCTTCTAGATAAGTCTGGCACTTTCGGCCGTCTAATAGGTCGACGAAGC
>CAMBHQ010000247.1 GCA_945867245.1 uncultured Porphyromonas sp. | reverse complement strand
TATATTTTATGTAATTTTGTAGTCCACGTACTCGGCTATCGTGCAGAGACGTTAGAATGCTAGACGATGACAAATACCCGCATACGCCTATATATAATGTCGAGGATTGGGCTCAGGCTAAGCCTCGTGCTGCTGCTTGCCCTGATGGGGCAGGCCACGCTCGGCGCACAGACACCGCAGGCAGACAAAGCCAGCCTATACTACTACCGAGCTGCGCGCGCAGCGAGCAACGAGCAAGCCGAGGCAGCCCTAGCCCTATACCGCTATGCCCGACGACTAGACCCCACAGACCCCGCTATCGCCTACGGACTAGGGCTACAATACGGACAGCGCCAAGACCTAGATAAGGCCCTCCCCCTGCTCGCCCAGGCTTATCAAGCCGACAGCAATAATCGGGACTATATGCAGGGCTATACGATGTTCCTAGCGAGCCTCCCCGAGCGTCGTCCCGAGGCCATCGCCATCCTAGAGCGCTGGCTCTCTACCCAGCTTAGCGACGAGGAGGCACAGCAGTACCTAGCCTCCCTCTACTTCCGCTCGGGGGCCTATCAGAAAGCTATCGACCTCTATGACAAGGTACGTGCAGAGAATACCGCCCTCTATCCCGAGTATGCCCGCCTAACGCTGATGCGCGCCCGCCTCTACGATATACTCGGCGACCAAGCGAAGGCCCGCAGAGAGCTCGACGAGCTTATCGCCCGATACCCCCACGAGTCTAGCGCCAAGGTCCGAGCTATCGATTACCTATACACGCAGGAGCGCCATACCGAGGCCAAGAGCTATCTAGAGCAGCTTGCCCGAGACCCTGGCGTCAGTCAGACACAGCTACGTAGCCTATATATCCCCTACTACCGAGCTACGGGCGACAGCATACGCTGGGCCGAGGCCCTGCGCAGCGAGCTCTCGGACCCACAGGTAGAGGCCAAAGACAAGGTCAGCAACTGGGAGACCTTCCTACAGCTCCAAGCTCGTGGCGACACCCTCCCCGAGGCCTACAACTGGGTCTTTGAGCAAATCATCAGAGAGCAGCCCGACGCCCTAGAGGTACAGCAGAGCTATGCCAAGCAACTGATGCTACAGGGCAAGGGCGAGCGTGCCCTCAGCTACCTGATGGACCTACGCAAGACCCTGCCCGAGGTCCCTGAGATATGGACCGACCTACTGAGCATACTGGGCGACCAAAAGCGTTATAGCGAACTCTCCGAGATTGCCCTAGAGGCGCGCCGAGCCCTACCTAGCGAATGGTCAATCGTCTACCTAGGCGCTATGCCCTACGTCATGCAGAACCGTATGGCTGAGGGGCGCAGGTACCTAGAGGAGGCTCTGCCACTACTGGAGCAAGAGGGAGCCAATGACTACGGCCTATCTGTCCTCTACGCTCTACTGGGCGACCTCTACGAGAGCCACAATAGACGCCAATGCTACGAGTACTACGACAAAGCCCTCGAGTACAACGGGCACAACTCCGAGGTCCTCAATAACTACGCCTACTTCCTCGCCCTAGAGGGCAAAGAGCTAGAGCGTGCCGAGCAGATGGCTGTCCGTGGCCTCAAGGTACGCGAGGACAACCACAACCTCCTCGACACCTACGCCTGGATACTCTACCTGCGTGGGCGCTATTCGCTGGCCGAGCTATATATCGGCCGAGCTATCGACAAGGCGGGCGACGAGCTCAGCGGGGTACACCTAGACCACTATGGCGATATTCTAGCGGCCCAGGGGCAGACAGACAAGGCCCGCCCCCAATGGGCCAAGGCGATAGAGCTATACCAAAAGGAACTCAAACACAAGCAAGAGGCCAAGGCTAAACGCAAGGAAATCAGCGACCTAAAAGCTAAAATCAAGCGACTAGAGAAGCTACTCAAACAACAGAAGTAATATGATACATATATATAAGGGGCTTAGTGTCCTCCTCATCACCCTCGCTCTCGGGGCCTGCGGGCTGGGCAAGCGCTCGCAGGCGATAGGGACAGGGGCAGCAGTAGAGCAGAGCCGTAGCGCCCTCTATAGCCAACTAGCACAGAATGCCGAGAGCTGGACGGCTCTCAAGGGACGGCTACAGGGTACTATCAATAGCGGTGGACGAGAGTTCACGGCTCGCATGCAGATACAGGCAGCTCGCGGAGGGGGTATTCGCCTCTCGGCCCACGTATTGCTATTCGAGGTGGCACGTATATGGTTCACCCCCAGCGGGGTAACCTTCGTAGACCTCGTCAATGGGGGCTATGCTCAGGAGAGCTACGAGCGCTTCGGCCAGCGCCTAGGTATCACCATTGACTATGGGCAGATAGAGGCCTTGCTCCTCGGGGCGGTCTTCACCCCTGGTCAGGGCGCTACGATGCGGGATCTCCAGCTCCTAGCCTATGCCCCACTAACGCTCGGCGAGCACGAGCTCTCGGGTCAGGTACGTGGCTATAGCTACCACTTCCGCCTAAGCCCTAGCAGTGTCCTTAGGCGCATAGCGGTAGAGAACAGCCGTAGCGAGCAGGTCTTCGAGGCCGAGTACCGCAGCGATGCCAGCAGCGGTCTCCCCACGACGACGACGCCTGCCGAGGTTATCTACCGCCTCTACAACACTGCTAGCAGCGCTAGCACCACGCAGAGCCCCCGTGCCACGCTCAGCCTAGAGTGGCAGAGTGTGGAGATGCTCGGGAGCGCCGAAGGTCTAT
>CAMBHQ010000246.1 GCA_945867245.1 uncultured Porphyromonas sp. | reverse complement strand
ATTGCTTACGGGGAGTTATGAAACGGACATCATCGAGATGAAGCTCTTTGATGCAGAGCATAGGGGACTTAGAGATGGCAGCCTTCTGTACTCCCTCGGGACGATATTGATGCGTAAGCTTACTCAGCGTTTAGGGCTCAATGATGGAGAGATTAAGTTTGGGATACACTCAGGCTACCACAGCTTGTTCTTCTTTGACTATGCCTTAGGTGGCGCAGGCTACGCCCCCGAGCTACAATATCAGATAGAGAGCTGTTTGGTCAGTAGGGAGTCTCAGTGGTTTATAGATAAGTTGGATAGAAATATTGTACTTGACTGGATAGATCAAGTCAGGAACGGCATCAAACAAGAGAAAAAGGCATATAACGATATGCTTCCCCAGTGGTGTAACGCTGTACATCCGCTCCAGAGATCAATAAACGAATACTTGGACGAATCCAAGATTTCGGAGGCTTATCTGTGGGTCGATTCTCTCGTGGGAAAAGAGCTATCTATCTCATCATTTGAGAGAGAATACCCTCGAATGCGTCGCTTGCAGAGAGATGCGAAACTACGTTTGGTGCTACCTCAAGAGGCAGACTTCTCTGCTATGGCGGAGAAGGATAAGACAATGTGTTATCAGTTGCTTGATACTTATCCTCTCGTCAAGTTGGCTCCAGAGACTGACCTTAAATTGAGCCAAGGGGTATACCCCTTGCTCTTAGTTAAGTATATCGGTGGTAGTGGACGTCTTTACATAAGCCGAGATAAAGGAGTCTCTCGCTGGATTGATGACTTATGGGCTAAGACACAGGTAGGTCAGGTAGCTTATATTGATTTGGGTGAAAATGACATGGCGGACTGGACGCCTTGTCGGGAGAACAAAATAGAGGCAATACAAGCAATGGGTAAGGCTGAGTGTTATGGTAGGGCGTGCTATCTCACGACTAGGTGTTTTGACCTTGGTAATATGCTCTCCTGTATTCTACAGACTGATGACCTAGGCCGTATATCTGCGAGGGCCCAGGGGGCTAGATTGAGTCTGAGCTATAGTGATAGGTATATGAATACGCCTCTGGGGGTACTCATCTTAGCGCAGCTGATCGAGCAACTTCAGCAGCAAGGAGGGTTTACCTTAGACTCTATTACTATTGAGCTGAAGGGGCTCTTAGGGCAGAACTTGTTCAGCTCTTGCTGGCTCGACAGCGTATTTAGGTCTGACGAGGAACGGGAAAACTTTATACGCAAGATCTTCGGTATCATCCTAGGGATAACCCCAGATGTTACGACCGAAGAAAATATAGCACACTTTCGTAGTCTATGTCTAGCGGGTCAGGGTTGGGATATTCTACTCAATCCCGATGGAGGTGTCGCAATGGGCTTGGCCTTAGACCGTTATGGTAATGACGAAGCTAGGGGTTGGGGCAATGCAGATGAGGTCTATAGTGCATTTGAGGAAGGTAATCCGACTATCAGGCTCTATAATAGAGAGAGAAGTGGTATAGGTCTACTCTATTACTTCATGATCCAAAATCGTCCGTAGTATCCCAGGGAGGAAGTGTACCTCGTGAACTATTAGGGCTATAGCTCTAGTTTCTCTCGTAAGGGGAGAAGCTCGGGGCTGTAGCCCTAGTGCTTTCGGCAGTCCTGAGGTAGGAGGGACGTGGGCATGAATGTCCTGAGGCTATTGTCTAAAGGAGAACGTTGCACGGTTTCTAGCTAAGCTCGAGGCCCGGTCTGCGTCTCAAAATTAGCTATCTTTGTATGCAAATAATTAGATGTTAAGAATATGAATCATCCACTGCATATATACAACACGCTTAGTCGTGCCAAGGAGCAATTCGTCCCCCAGCAAGCACCCCACGTAGGGATGTACGTCTGTGGCCCCACAGTTTATGGCGATGGACACCTAGGGCACGCACGTCCAGCGATAACCTTCGACCTCCTCTATCGCTACTTGATGCACCTAGGCTACAAGGTGCGCTACGTCCGTAATATTACCGATGTAGGGCATCTAGAGCATGATGCTGACGAGGGCGAAGACAAGATTGCCAAGAAAGCACGCCTAGAGCAACTAGAGCCTATGGAGGTGGTGCAGTACTACCTCAATCGCTATCATAAGGCCATGGAGCGCCTCGGCGTCCTGCCCCCAAGTATAGAGCCTATGGCTTCGGGCCATATCATCGAGCAGATAGAGCTTACAGAGCGCATCCTAGAGGCTGGCTTTGCCTATGTGAGCGATGGCTCGGTGTACTTCGACGTGCGTAAGTATGACGAGGTATATGGCTACGGTAAGTTGAGCGGGCGCAACATTGAGGATATGCAGCACACGACCCGAGAGCTAGACGGTGTGCAGGAAAAGCGTTTCCCCCTCGACTTTGCCCTATGGAAAAAGGCACAGCCCGAGCATATCATGCGCTGGCGTAGCCCCTGGGGCGAAGGCTTCCCCGGCTGGCATGCCGAGTGCACGGCTATGGGGCGCAAGTATCTAGGCGATACATTCGATATTCATGGCGGTGGTATGGACCTCGTCTTCCCGCATCATGAGTGCGAGATTGCCCAGTCGGTGGCCTCCAATAACGGACACGAGATGGTACGCTACTGGATGCACAATAACATGATAACCATCGCAGGTAAGAAGATGGGCAAGAGCCTCGGCAATTTCATCACGCTCGACCAGTTCTTCACCGGTGAGCACGAG
>CAMBHQ010000245.1 GCA_945867245.1 uncultured Porphyromonas sp. | reverse complement strand
GGTGCTAGCGGTGGGCAACCCCTTCAACCTGACGGGTACTGTTACAGCTGGTATTGTCAGTGCCAAGGCTCGCTCTACGAGCCGCGGTGAGGGCCCTAACCTCAGCGTAGAGAGCTTCATACAGACCGATGCGGCCGTAAACTCGGGTAATAGTGGCGGTGCGCTAGTGAATGCTCGTGGCGAGCTAGTAGGTATCAATACGATGATCTACTCTCAGACGGGTAACTACTCGGGCTATTCCTTCGCTGTGCCTATCAACATCGCAGGCAAGGTGGTAGAGGACATCAAAAAGTACGGCTCTGTGCAACGTGGTGTACTCGGTATTGTCGGCAGTGATGTGCAGGCCGAGCTTGCCAAGAAGGAGGGCCTACGTGTCAATCAGGGTGTATATATTGCCGACTTCGCCGAGATTAGCGCAGCTCTAGCGGCAGGTATAGAGAAGGGCGATGTTATCACCTCTATCAATGGCTCTAGCGTAGAGACGATGGGGCAGCTACAGAGCGAGATAGCTCGCTATCGTCCTGGCGACGTCGTTACCGTCGGTGTAGATCGCAAGGGTAGCAAGAAGAGCTTCAAGGTTACGCTCAAAAATACTGAGGGAGGCCAAGGTATTGTCAAGAATAAGGATGCCTCTAGCTCTAAGCTAGGAGCCACGCTCAAGGCCCTCGATAGCGAAAGCCTACGCGCCTATGGCCTCAGCTATGGCGTAGAGGTGCAGTCGATCGGCAACGGCCCACTGGCCAAGGCTGGCGTCCAGAATGGCTTCATTATCCTGATGGCTAATAACGTCCCCATTCGTTCGACCGAAAACCTCGATAAGGTCATTGCACTAGCCAAGGGGAACCGTGGCCGTAGCTCTATCTATCTGCGAGGCTTCTATCCTCAGACAGGCGAAGTAGTAAACTATGATATCGAGCTGTAAGCTGCGCTGATAGTATGTATCTGTAGCTCAAGTATGCGCTATATGCATACTTGCGGATACTATCTATAACAAAGAATAGGCAAGTAGCCTAAGAACTGAAATCTCGAACGAAAGACAGCCCCTCGGGTCTCATCCTAATGGATGGCCCGAGGGGCTGTCTCTGTTTGTCTGTTTGTGCTGTCTAAGGGGGGAGAGCTACAGCAAGCCCTGCATATAGGGACGCTCTAGGTCCTTCGGCTTGAGGACCTCACCGTTCCAGATGAGAAGGTCTGCATCTAGGGGAACGAGGGCGGGGGTATCACGTCTACGCCCAGCGTAATCCTCTAGCTCCTCTAGTAGCGTGCATAGTTCCTCACGACTTTTGTCTGTATGCCCCCAGAGGACAACGTTGGTGAAGTCCGCAGAAGGGTAGGGGAAGTCTACAGGCTTCGTCTGCATAAGTGGCGTCTGTCGGGTAATGCATAGCTCTCGTCTGAGGGTCTCTAGGGCATAGGGGATATAGCGCTCGAGAGCACGAAGTGCTGGGGGCTAGGCACACTCATAATCACTTGGGGCTATTGCTGTTGCTGTAGGCGTACACTCTCCTCGTGGATACGGCTGTAGAGGTCGTGTACGAACTCCCTATTCAGCCCTAAGTCTTGCCCTAGGGCAATGCGACTCCGCATTAGCTGGCGGTAGCGCTCGGGCTGTAGTATGCACAGGTGGCGCTCATGCTTGTAGTCGCCTATGCGTCCCGATACTTGCTGTCGCTCAGAGAGTAGACGGAGTATTTGCTCGTCTATAGTATTGATTTGCTGACGCCATTGGTCGAGCTCGGGACTACTCTGCGCCTCGTCGGGGAGCTGCCCTAGACGCTCTAGTATGTCCGCCAAGGCCTCGGGGGTAATCTGTTGCTCGGCATCGCTGAGAGCGCAGTCGGGGCTGTGGTGCGTCTCTATCATTAGCCCATCGAAGTGTAGCTCTAGTGCCGTGCGGGCAATGGGCTCTATGAGCCCTCGTTTACCCCCTATATGACTGGGGTCTACGATGATGCTTAGCTCGGGATGGCGGAGCTTTAGCTCAATCGGGATTTGCCATATAGGACTATTGCGGTAATAGCTCTCGCCGTAGGTGCTGAAGCCCCTATGTATTGCTCCGACGTTGCGTACTCCGGCTTGTTGTAGCCTTAGTAGGGCCCCTTCCCAAAGGTTTATATCGGGGTTAATGGGGTTCTTTACTAGGACGCTAACATCCTCAACGCCTTGCAGGGCATCGGCCAGCTCTGCCATGGCAAAGGGGCTCGAGGTCGTGCGGGCGCCAATCCAAATATGTCGAATGCCGGCTGCTAGTACGGCCTCTATATGGGCGGTCGTCGCTACCTCGGTCATCACCTGCAGACCCAGCTCGTCCTGCACACGCTGTAGCCAGGGTAGACCGCTGTAGCCTACGCCCTCGAAGCCTCCGGGACGCGTGCGGGGCTTCCATAGGCTGGCGCGGTAGTAGCGTAGCCCCTGGGCCTGTAGTGCTCGGGCTATGGCTAGGGTCTGCTCTTCGCTCTCGGCGGAGCAAGGCCCTGCTATGAGGGTATAGTTTCTTGCCCCCTTGTCCCAAGCGAGGGGAGAGAAGGGCGAAGTCTCCGTTGTCATCTATTGTATTTGTCCTTTGGGTTACAAAGGTAAGGATAATAGCTACGATAGCGAAGCCTCCGATGAAAAGACACTTTGTCTACCTGCACGCACTAATGTACGGCTCTAGACTAGTGCGTGTACGACTGTACACCC
>CAMBHQ010000244.1 GCA_945867245.1 uncultured Porphyromonas sp. | reverse complement strand
CGTGTTAGCAATAGCAAGAGCGTCCAGACACGCCATGGTATCTATCCGATTAAGTATTTCTTCGGTGATGGTATGATTAGTGAGTCGGGCGAAGAGGTATCGACTAAGGCTATTAAGCAAGAACTACAGCGCCTAATCGATGCCGAGGACAAGTCTAATCCACTGACGGACGACGAGCTAAGCCGAGAGCTTGCCGCACTAGGCTATCCCCTAGCCCGCCGTACTATAGCCAAGTATCGCGAGGCACTACGTATCCCCGTGGCTCGCCTACGCAAAAGCCTGTAGCCACTACCCATAGCCCGATGCGCTTGGAGCGTATCGGGCTATTTTGTGTACCTTTACAGCCGTTATCAGAACTTAGACAATGAAGACGAGCAAAATTACTGTAGCGGGCTTTGGTCCTGGTAGTCCCGAGGACATTACCCCAGCCGTACTCCAAGCCTTACAAACAGCCGACGTTGTCGTAGGCTACAAATACTACTTCCAATTCATAGAGTCTTACCTCCGCCCCGATACTATCTGTATCGATAGTGGTATGAAAAAGGAGCGTCAGCGTGCAGAGCAAGCATTCAACTATGCCCTAGAGGGTAAGAACGTATGCGTTATCAGTTCGGGCGATGCTGGTATATATGGTATGGCTCCGCTTATCTACGAGATGAAGCGTGATAAGGGCGTAGAGCACATAGAGGTAGAGGTATTGCCTGGTATCAGTGCCTTCCAGAAGGCTGCGGGCTTACTAGGCTGTCCCATTGGGCACGACCTCTGCATCATTAGCCTATCAGACCTTATGACGCCGTGGTTACGCATAGAGAAGCGCATCAAGGCCGCTGCAGAGGCCGACTTTGTAACGGCTATCTATAATCCCAAAAGCCAAGGCCGATACTGGCAGTTACCCAGACTGCTGGAGATATTCCGCGAGCATCGTAGCCTAGATACGCCTATCGGTTATGTCCGTCAGGCAGGGAGAGAGGAGCAGAGCATCAAGCTGACTACGCTACGAGACTTCGACCCCGAGGAAATAGATATGTTCACGGTTATCCTTATCGGCAACTCGCAGAGCTATATCTGGGACAATACCTTCATTACGCCCCGTGGATATTACCGCGAGGAGGAGAGCGAGGACGTCAAGCTCGGCCAGAGCATTATGATAGAGAGCTTCCGCACCATTGCTGGTGAAATGCGGAACCCCGACGTGCCACTCGACCACAAGTGGGCGCTCATACATACCATACATACTACGGCGGACTTCGATATGGAGAACATCTTCTATACCGACGACAAGGCTGTGGAGCGCCTGCACCAAGGTGTTATAGAGGGACGTATCAAGACCGTCATCACAGACGTTACTATGGTAAGCTCTGGGATACGCAAAGGAGCCCTCGAGCGCTTAGGCGTAGAGGTGAAGTGTTACCTACACGACCCACGTGTCGCAGATATGGCCAATAGACTCGGCATTACACGCACACAGGCAGGCATACGCATCGCCGTGGAGGACCATCCGGATGCGATCTTCGCCTTTGGCAATGCTCCGACGGCACTTATCGAGCTATGCGACCTCATTCGTAAGGGCAAGGCTCAGCCCAGTGGTATAGTAGCTGCGCCCGTAGGCTTCGTAAACGTACAGGAGTCCAAGCATATGGCTATGACTTTCCGTGATATTCCGAAGCTAGTAATACGCGGACGCAAAGGCGGTAGCAATCTAGCCGCTACACTGGTGAACTCCATCCTGACACTAGATGATGCAGAGGCGCTCCGCCCTGGTCGTGATGTCTAACCCTATATAAACAACGAAGCGAAGGATAGGCAAGGGCAACTTTAGTTCCTAGCCTATCCTTTTCTTATATTCTAATAGTAAAAGCTAAGGCTTTCTCTAGTACTTCCTGCATCTTACAGTGGTGTAATATGTATCTTACAGTAGTGTAATATGAATCTTACAGCAGTGTAAGACGCATATTACATACGGTGTAAGATGGATCTTACATGCGGTGTAAGACGGATCTTACACTACATGTAAGATTATATTGCAGTAGTAAAACCTAGAGGATTTAGCACTACAACGACAAAGACTACCTACTAGCACCTACACAAGACTATGACTAATCTTCGTTTTACAGTCGTAGGTATGAGCGATGAGCAGGGCTCACGCTTCGACCACGAGATACTAGAGGCTATCAGCCGTACAAGGGTCTTCTCTGGTGGCAAGCGCCACCACGAGCTGGTAGCACCACTTCTACCCGAGGGCTACCAGTGGATAGACGTTACAGTGCCACTGACGGATGTATTCGACAAGTATAGACAGGCGGACGAGCCTATATTCGTCTTTGCCTCGGGCGACCCGCTGTTCTTTGGCTATACGACTACACTGATGCGTGAGTTCCCTGGGTGCGTGCGCCACACTTACCCGTACTTCAACTCGCTACAGCTCCTCGCCCATGCCCTCACACTGCCCTATCACGATATGCGTGTGTGCTCGCTGACGGGGCGTCCGTGGCACGAGTTCGATCGAGCACTTATCGAACGTACGCCCAAGCTCGGGGTGCTGACCGATAGGCGCAACACGCCCTCGGCTATCGCTCGCCGTATGCTCGACTATGGCTATGCCAGCTATCGAATGCACATCGGTGTGTGCCTCGGAGGAGCACGCCAGCAGGTGTACACGCTGGGGCTCGAGGAGGTGGTGGATCGGGAGTT
>CAMBHQ010000243.1 GCA_945867245.1 uncultured Porphyromonas sp. | reverse complement strand
GCGCTTCTTTAGAGATGCTCTTACTTTCATATTTTTATAGAGTTTACTTGTATCTGAATGATATTCTGCCCTTAGTCAGGTCGTAAGGCGACATCTCTACCTTTACCTTGTCCCCTGGGAGGATACGGATATAGTGCATACGCATCTTACCCGATATGTGAGCGATGATCTGATGACCATTCTCTAGCTCCACACGAAACATCGAGTTGGATAGAGACTCTATTACGACACCGTCTAATTCGATTGCAGCTTGCTTCGACATATTTTACTATTACTTGCTTGATATTACGTTAGAATTCCCTCTCACCGAGTACCTCGGCAATGAAGTCGAACGAAGAGAGTATATCTGCCTTGCCACCTTCTCGGATAGCCACACAGTGCTCGAAGTGCGCACTGGGCTTACGTGTCTTGGTGCGGATAGTCCAGCCATCACGCTCCTGTACGACGTTCTTGCTACCGATATTGATCATCGGCTCGATGCAGATACACATGCCAGGGCGCAGCTCTGTACCCGTAGCACGCTTGCCATAGTTGGGCACCTCTGGGCTCTCGTGCAGAGAGCGTCCGATGCCATGCCCTGTCAGCTCGCGCACGACGTGATAGCCACGCTCCTCGCAGTAACGCTGTATAGCATTACCGATGTCGCCAGTACGCTTACCAGCGACAGCCTCTGCGATGCCTACGTAGAGCGACTCTTTGGTCGTCCTCAGTAGGGCCATCACCTCGGAGCTCACCTCACCTACGGCGAATGTATAGGCACTGTCGCCAGTAAAACCAGCGAGCTTAGTCCCACAATCCACCGAGACGATGTCGCCCTCGACGAGGATGCGCTTCTCGCTAGGGATGCCGTGCACGACCTCGTCATTGACCGAGATACACAGGCTCCCCGAGAAACCATTGTAGCCGAGGAAGGCTGGTGTAGCGCCATGGTCTCTGATAAACTCCTCGGCACGCTTATCGAGTGCCTTGGTAGAGATACCAGGAGCTATAATCTTGGCCACCTCAGCGAGCGTACGACCCACCAGCTGGTTGGCTGCACGCATGAGCTCTATTTCTTCGTCTGTCTTGAGGTAAATCATAAGTTTTAGTATGCCGAAACAGATCCTGAACGCCCCTTAATACGACCCGTCTTCAGAAGACCATCGTAATGGCGATTCAACAGATGGCTCTCGATTTGCTGGAGCGTATCGAGCACTACACCCACCAAGATGATGAGCGAGGTACCACCGAAGAACTGAGCGAAGGCCTGATTTACTCCCATTATCTGCGCAAAGGCAGGCAGGATAGCCACAACAGCGAGGAAGATAGCACCTGGGAGCGTGATACGCTCCATGATGGTGTTGATAAACTTCTCGGTAGCCTTACCGGGCTTGATACCTGGGATAAAGCCATTGTTGCGCTTGAGGTCCTCTGCCATCTGATGCGGATTGATCGTGATGGCAGTATAGAAGTAAGTAAATATCAGGATCAGCAATGCGAAGGTGAAGTTGTACCAGAAGCCTGTGATATCGCTCATAGCAGCTAAGATTGGGCTCTCCTGAGCGTTGGCGAAGTAACCACCAAGCATGATAGGGAGCATGATAATAGCCTGAGCAAAGATAATAGGCATTACGTTGGCTGAGTTCACTTTCAGCGGAATATACTGGCGGGCGCCTCCATACTGCTTATTGCCTACAACGCGCTTGGCATACTGCACAGGTACACGACGTGCACCCTGCACCAGCAGGATGGTGCCAGCCACCACGAGCAGTAGTACTAGTGCCTCTGCGAAGAGGGCGATAAGCCCACCCTTACCGGGCTGCATCTGGTGTGTAAACTCTGCGATGATTGCCTGTGGCAAACGAGAGATAATACCCACCATAATGATGATAGAGACACCATTGCCAAGTCCCTTGTCGGTGATGCGTTCCCCGAGCCAGAGTACAAACATACTACCAGCAGCCATGAGGATAGTAGCGAAGACCATGAAGCCAATGCCACTAGGAGCCTCGTAGCCTGCCTGGGCAATCTGCGCCTGGAGGTTTTTGAGGAATGCCATCGCCTGGACGATAAGCAATACGACAGTTAGATAACGAGTCCATTGGTCGATTTTCATACGACCACTCTCGCCCTCACGCTGTAGCTTCTGCATAGGAGGCCACACGATAGCGGCGAGCTGCATCACGATCGATGCCGAGATATAGGGCATGATCCCTAGAGCAAAGATTGATGCATTTGAGAACGCGCCACCGGAGAACATGTCCATCAACGCCAAAAGACCACTCTCGGTCTGACCCTCGAGGGCTTTGAGTGTCTGGGGATCGATACCAGGGATAACGATATACGTACCCAAGCGGTATATGATTACAAAAAGCAGGGTGATGAGGATGCGCTGACGCAGCTCCTCAACAGCCCATATATTTTTGATTGTCTCGATAAAGCGCATAAGTTATAGACTTTGAGGTTAGAGCTTCTCGATAGAGCCACCAGCAGCGATGATAGCTGCCTCTGCGCTCTTACTGAAAGCGTGAGCCTTAACTTCTAGCTTAGCCGTAAGCGTGCCGTTACCTAGGATCTTCACGAGGTCGTTCTTACCCACTAGACCAGCCTCCTGTAGGCACGTTGGGCATACAGCGCTGAGACCCTTAGCCTCTGCTAGAGCCTGTAGTGTAGCTAGGTTGATAGGCGCATACTCTACGCGATTGATGTTCTTGAAGCCGAACTTAGGCAGACGACGCTGGATAG
>CAMBHQ010000242.1 GCA_945867245.1 uncultured Porphyromonas sp. | reverse complement strand
TGTAGGCATCACTCCTTGGGCGTGTAGATTCTGTATGCGTTGGTGTGTCTTCGTCGCTATATCGACGCCTGTCTTGGCCTTCTGCCACATCTCATAGGCTGCTTGTATTTGCTCCTGACGAGCCCCCTTAATAGCCTTAGCGTTTTGAGCTTCAGCTGCTAGCTCCGCAGCACGTGCTTGCTCCATCTTCGCTGCCACCTCCGGAGCCTCAAGCACAGCCAGTGTATCCCCAGCGAGTACTTTCTGGCCCTCACGTACACGTATCTCTTTGATACGACCAGGCACCTTACTTGAGACACGATATTCGTCCGCCTCCACTTGTCCCTGCAGAATATCCTCCTGAGGTTTGAGGGCAAATAGACCTATCAGACTAGCAACTGCTATGACAATGAGTACAGCCACAAAGGCTACTTGTAACACTTTATTCTTTTTCATCTCCTTATTGTATATGTTCCTTATTATAGCGATGCCGTAGCACGGCGCCACATCATCTCTGCCAAGCGGCAGTCTATCTGTGCGTCTATCTTGGCCGAATGAGCCGATAACCAGGCTGCCTGCGCCTCGAGTACCCGACTAGTCGGCATCAGACCTTCACGAAACCCTAGCTCTGCCGATTTGCGATTTTCCTCAGCACGCTCCATGTTCTTGAGCGTCATAGCTAAATGCTTGTAGGCATCTCTGTATTTATTGGTTGCCTGAGAGACTTGTAGCTCTATGCGCTCCTTAGCGAGCGCTACATTATAATCGGCTATACGGGCTTCTGACTTAGCAGCACGTACCTTATGTAGACCTCGCCCCCAGTTCCAGATCGGGGCCTGGAGTACGAGCCCAACGTTCCAACGAGCACCTATAGTATTCTGTAGCCCGTTGTTTAGATTCGGATTAGTAAGCATATAGTTTGCTCTCAGGGCGAGCGTCGGTAGCTGTTCCGAACGCACTAGGCGAATACGCTCACGAGCAATACCCTCAAGTAGTCGTAGGCTCTTAATCTCTGTTCTGCGCTCTAGTACATCGGCCAGATCGAGCGTAGGGCGTAGCTCGGCTACAGGGAGTTCCTCTAGCGACTCATCCTGTAGTCTGATTTCTGCCTCTAGGGGTAGCCCCACCACTTGACAGAGTAGCATTCTCGCGAGACCTAGACCATCTTCTACCTTCGCCAGAGCGATCTCAGCCTCGTTAAGGCGTACTGCGATATTTAAGCCATCAGATTTCGTCGCTACCCCCTCTGCTATCATCTTGTCCACATCTCCGGACAGACGGCCGAGGAGCTCCACATAGCTCAGGGCTAAACGTTTTTTGGCAACGAGCGAGACTACCTGCCAGTAGGCTTGCTCCGTCGATAGTATGAGCTCCTGCTCTTTGGCATGTACCTGCTCATTAGCCAGGGACTCGCCAAGGCGTGCCATCGCATTATAAGCGCGGATCTTGCCACCTACATATATGGGTTGTGTGAGCGTGAGTACTCCGCCATAGATATGCTTGGTCTCTGGTTGCAGGGCCTCCACAAGCGAGCCACCTACCTGATTTAGGCTCTGGGCAAGCATGGGGGTTAGTGCTCCGGATAGCGAGTTCACTAGAGGCAACATATCGGGATGCTTAGCCGCAATAGTAGCCGCTGCTTGCGCTAAAGCTGGGTTATTACCCATTGCCGATGTCAGACCTGTGCCTAGCTGTCCTAAGCGAGCCTTTTGCTCCTCGCTAAGCAACTGTATAGGATTGGGGTTGTATATATAACCCGCTTTGAGCGTGAGCTCTGGTAGATAGCTGGTATAGGCTGCCCGCCGTGTACTCTGCGCCACCAGAGCTTTTTCTTTAGTAATGCTCAGTTCCTTGCTCTGTGTCAGAGCTAGATGCCGGCATTCCTCTAGAGTTAATAATCGTTGAGCCTGGGCTGGCATCGCCATCATGGCGAGACCTAGCACCGCAAGTTTACATCTCATTACCTTATCTGTTTCTCTTGTTAGTCTTAGTTCTGTGGCATGCTATGCCTTAGGCAAAACTGCACACGTATGCAAAGGTACAATCTCTTACCCATTTAGGCAAATCTTACGTCCTCGCACGTGTGCCCTTCCGCTCACTTGCGCAGGCAAGTTCACTAGCTAGTGTACAACTGTTCACTAGCCGATGTACAACTGTTCATCAGCGTATGCACTGCCACTCGCCAAGGGGTATGCCAATGCCTCCATGAGGAGCTGAGGCTTTTTGACTATATTTGTAAGGCTTTTGCTGGTCTATTACTAGGGCTAACAATCCGGTAACGCCAGCAGTACAAGCCATCCCCTTAGACGTGAGAGTCGTTATCAGCCTAGTATGCTTACTCGCTAGTGCTACGGGGCTAAGCGCACAAACGCCCACGACCATGACTAGCTCGGGAGGAGCAGACAGCAGTGCTCGACAGCTCCCCTCCGTCCCGCTATACCCCGAGGCATCACGCCCGCTAGACGAGCAGTTACAAGCCTTCACTCCTAAGGCCTCAGGCCCTCTACAGACCTACTTCGTCTACGATGTCCGCAACAATATGTATCTCTTAGGTACTTACTACCAGGGGCGCCCCCTTGCGACACCAATAGCCTATACGCCACAAGAGTTTTTCGCTTACATAGCACGACAGCAAAATCAGTCTACCTACACTCGGCTCAATAATGGTCTTGAGCCTCGACGTGAGAGCGCCTATGCGCATCTATTCGATTTCCCTACCCGAGGCAAGAAACTCGGACTACTAGAGCA
>CAMBHQ010000241.1 GCA_945867245.1 uncultured Porphyromonas sp. | reverse complement strand
ATAATAGTAGCCGCTGCCACCTAAGGCTGAGGCTACTATTTACTTTATATAGATATGGAAATCACAGCTAGATTTGACCCCTTCAATTTCAACGTTCTGGACCTACAACGTAGCCTAGAGTGGTACGACAAGGCCCTAGGACTACGCGAAGTACGACGCAAAGAAGCCAGTGATGGCTCATTCATACTCGTGTACTTAGGAGATACCGAGGGGCACTTCCTACTCGAACTAACGTGGCTACGCGACCGCAAAGAGCCATATAACCTCGGTGAGTGCGAGTACCACCTCTGCGTACGTGTACCTGGCGACTATGATGCGACCCGAGAATACCACCGCTCGATGGGCTGCATCGCCTACGAAAACTTTGATATGGGTCTATACTTTATCACAGACCCTGACGGATACTGGATAGAGGTGCTCAATGTCAAGTAAGCCCGATTCTTGCGCACTGCTCCGCAGACGAAACAATCCCCCGACAATAGCCGAGGCTATTATCGGGGGATTGGTCTCTTGGGGCCAGAGGATACTACTTGTACTCCTGCCAGCTCTTGATGCTGATATCATCAAGCGTCATAGAGCAAAAGGCTGTGATAAACGAAGCTGCTAGACGAGCATTCGTCAGAAGCGGTACATTCAGGTCGATAGCAGCACGGCGCAGGCGATAGCCATTCGTTAGTTCGCGCGCTGTGAGGTTCTTATTGATGTTCACTACCATATCAATCTTGCGCTCATGCAGTAGGTCGAGGGCCTGAGGCTGCTTGCCCTCGTCGCTTGGCCAGTAGACGAGCGTAGAGGCAATGCCATTCTCGGCTAGCATATCATGCGTACCCTGCGTAGCATAGAGCTGATAACCTCGCTCTGCTAGCAAACGTGCAGAGTCTAGCATATCTACCTTGTGCTTGTAGCCCCCTGTAGAGAGTAGGACGCTACGCTCTGGTATGCGGTAGCCCACCGAGAGCATACTCTTGAGGACGGCTTCGTTGGTGTCATCACCAATACAACCTACCTCACCGGTACTCATCATATCTACGCCCAGCACGGGGTCTGCTTTCTGCAGACGGGCGAAGGAGAACTGAGAGGCTTTAATACCAACGTAGTCAAGGTCGAAGGCACTCTTCTCGGGCTTCTCTACTGGTAGCCCCAGCATAATGCGTGTAGCTAGGTCGATGAAGTTAATATTGAGCACCTTACTAACGAAGGGGAAACTACGTGACGCACGTAGATTACACTATATTACCTTAATCTCATTGCCCTTGGCTAGGAACTGGATGTTGAATGGACCTGATATTCGTAGCTCCTCGGCTATCTGTCGGCTGATGCGTTTAATACGGCGGACAGTCTCTACATATAGCTTTTGCCCGGGGAACTGGATAGTAGCATCGCCAGAGTGTACCCCTGCGAACTCGATGTGCTCGCTAATAGCATAGACGATTATCTCACCATCACGCGCTACGGCATCTATCTCTACCTCCTTGGCATGCTCGATAAACTGGCTCACGACTACGGGGTGTTCCTTGCTCACATTAGCTGCCAGCTCTAGGAAGCGATACAGCTCCTCCTGATTGGAGCAGACATTCATAGCAGCCCCCGATAGTACATAGCTCGGGCGCACCAGCACAGGGAAGCCCACCTCACTGATGAAACCATCGATATCTTCTAGGCTCGTCAGCTCTCGCCAGCGTGGTTGGTCTATGCCGAGGCGGTCCAGCATAGCACTAAACTTATGGCGGTCTTCGGCATTATCTATCTTATCCGCCTGCGTGCCTAGGATGTTTATCCCCTGCCCAGCCAACTTCATGGCCAGATTATTGGGTATTTGTCCACCAGTAGACACTATTACACCGCGCGGAAGCTCTAGATCTAGGATATCCAGCACACGCTCTAGGCTCAATTCGTCGAAGTACAGACGGTCTGTAATATCATAGTCTGTACTTACTGTCTCTGGATTGTAGTTAATCATCACTGAGCGGTAGCCCTCTCTCCGTATCGTCTGCAAGGCATTGACGCCACACCAGTCAAACTCTACAGAGCTACCGATACGATAAGCCCCAGAGCCGAGTACTACTACCGAGCGACCATCATCCTCGTAGCTAATATCGTTGGTGCTACCACTATAGGTGAGGTAGAGATAATTCGTCTCGGCTGGATACTCTGCAGCGAGGGTGTCTATCTGCTTCACTACAGGACGAATGCCGAGAGCCAAGCGATGCGCACGCACTGCCAAATTAAGCGCGTCGCTACGCAGTGCATCCTGTGCCAGCAATCGCCCTATCTGGAAGTCCGAGAAGCCCTGACGCTTGGCTAAACGCATTAGTTCGGCTGGTATCGACTCTACGCTAGAGAGCTGCCCTAGCTTGTCCGCGGTCTCCTTGATAGCATATAAGCGCTCTAGGAACCATCGGTCTATCTTCGTCAGCTGATGCACCTGCTCTACGGTATAGCCACGAGAGAATGCCTGGCTGATAGCGAAAGCACGTGTATCGGTGGGCTGACTCAGAGCCTTGTCGAGGTCCTCGATGCGTGGCTCTCTGTTGGCGACGAAGCCGTGCATACCCTGCCCAATCATACGGAGCCCCTTCTGCATGGCTTCCTCGAAGGTACGACCTATAGCCATTACCTCACCAACGCTCTTCATCGAGCTACCGAGCTCTCTGTCTACGCCGTGGAACTTGCCGAGATCCCAACGTGGTATCTTACACACTACATAGTCGAGGGCGGGCTCGAAGAA
>CAMBHQ010000240.1 GCA_945867245.1 uncultured Porphyromonas sp. | reverse complement strand
TGGCGAGGTTCTGTTTGTCATTATCAATACCGAAGGGACCATAGATAGCCCAATCGTGGGGTATCACTACAGACTGCCACTTCTGGTCGTTATAGCTAGGAAGCATAGCATTAGGCTCGTCCTGACGCGTAAAGCGCCAGCCCTCCTTGAGCGTCTCATGACTGCGCTGAGCCAGCAGTGGGCTTATCCCCAGAGTAAGCCCTAGGCCCAGTACACATAAGCGAAGGTGTTTCATCTTATTACTAATCTATTTGAGTGATTACTATTTGTTCTCTAAGCAAAGATAAGACAAATTGAGCAACATCCCTATTAAAGCCAACAGATTGACGAGTAGCCCAAGCAAAACAAAGGTGCGCCACGGACAAGATGTCCGTGGCGCACCGGCTTACAAGTGATAACTATAATACTAAACTATCCCCTGCTGGAGCATAGCGTTAGCGACCTTGAGGAAGCCTGCAATGTTGGCACCCTTTACATAGTTGATGTAGCCCTCTTCGCGACCATATTGGAGGCACTGCTCGTGGATGTCGCTCATAATCTGATGGAGCTTAGCATCTACCTCTTCATTAGTCCAGTAGATATGCATAGCGTTCTGCGTCATTTCGAGACCAGAGGTAGCTACACCACCAGCATTAACAGCCTTACCAGGGCCGAAGATAATCTTGTTGTTCACGTAGTAGTCTGCAGCCTCTGCAGTACAGCCCATGTTCGAAGTCTCAGCTACGAGCAATACGCCGTTGGCGTGAAGCATCTTAGCATCCTCTTCGTTCATCTCGTTCTGCGTAGCACAAGGCATTGCGATGTCTACCTTCTGCTCCCATGGCTTCTTGCCTGGGAAGAACTGAGCATTAGGGAAGCTCTTCACGTAGTCGCTTACCACGTCGTTGCCACTAGAGCGCAGGTCTAGCAGGCACTGGAACTTCTCCTCAGTGTTGATGCCATCGGGGTCGTACACATAGCCGTCAGGGCCAGATACCGTAACGACCTTAGCACCTAGCTCTGTCGCCTTCTTGGCTACACCCCAAGCCACGTTACCGAAGCCAGAGATAGCAATAGTCTTGCCCTTTAGCTCGAGACCATTGGCACGGCACATGTGATCCACGAAGTATACAGCACCATAGCCTGTAGACTCTGGACGCAGGCGAGAGCCACCAAACTCGAAGCCCTTACCTGTGAGCGTACCAGTGTGCTCGTGCGCTAGCTTCTTGTACATACCATACATATAGGCTACCTCACGACCGCCGACACCGATGTCCCCAGCAGGAACGTCTGTATCTGGGCCAATGTGACGCCATAGCTCCATCATAAAGCTCTGACAGAAGCGCATAATCTCTCTGTCGCTACGACCACGAGGAGAGAAGTCGCTACCGCCCTTACCACCACCCATGGGCAGTGTCGTAAGTGCGTTCTTGAAGGTCTGCTCGAAGCCTAGGAACTTGAGGATTGAGAGGTTTACCGTGTGGTGGAAGCGGATACCGCCCTTGTATGGGCCAATCGCATTGTTGAACTGCACACGGTAACCAATGTTTACGTGCACCTTGCCGTTGTCATCAATCCAGGGCACACGGAAAGTGTAAATACGGTCTGGCTCTACGAGACGCTCGATGATGGCTTCGCGCTCGAACTCTGGGTGCTGGTTGTACACGTCCTCTACTGAGTGTAGTACTTCCTTCACGGCCTGGAGGAACTCCTTTTCTCCAGGATGCTTAGCCTCTAGGGCTGCTAGAATGTCTGCGGATTTCATAAAAACACCTGTTTAGGGATTTACGTTACCTACTTTGTTGTTTATATATTAATCAATATGTACAGCAAATATAGACAATGTTTTTAATCTAAATCATCACCACTGCATATTTATCGCTCCTTATCTAGCATTACTTCTTAATAAAAGCGCAGACTATTCGACAAACTATATCCCTTAGAACAGTATCTATGCCTAGCCTAGTCCTTATGAATAACTTTGAAAATACTTATTGCTTATCTGACCAATTCGACAAACTACAATAAAAAAGCGTTCCCAAGCCTAGAACTTAGACTTGGGAACGCTACTAGCTATAGTCAAACGTGGTATAATACGTTAGAGTCCGAGCGTTGTTAGGATGGTTGCTAGTAGTGCTAGGATAGCATAAAACTCTGGGAAGGCAGCCATCACCATCGTACCCACTAGCACGTTGTTCCCACTAGCAATAGACTGGATACCATTGGCACATACCTGCGCCTGACGATAGGCTGAGTAGAAGCCCACAGCACCAAGAGCCACACCACAGGCTAGGAACGACCAGGCAGCCACATTGCTCAGTGTGCCTGCAGCGATTAGTTCGTTGAGCTTAGACGACATCATATAGTAAGCGATGAAGCCATACAGCCCCTGCGAGCTAGGCAGAGCAGACAAGCCTAGATACTGACCGAGAGCATCTGCATTCTTCTTGAGCGCCCCCACTGATGCATTACCACAGATAGTTGTACCTAGTACACTACCGATACCTGTTAGGCCCACTGCGAGTGCAATGCCCAACCAAGATAACATTTCATTCATAGTTCTTTAATGACTTATATATTTGTTCTTACTTTTCTGTAACTGTCTCTCCACTAAGTGGATTGTAGCCGACGCCTCCGCCTTCGAACTCGCTGTTCTTGAAAAACTCTACGTAGGTAAGACGTATAGGATGTACCAAAGCGCCGATAAATGCCAAGCCAAAGTTTATACTATGCCCGACAAGTAGAATGAGGAG
>CAMBHQ010000239.1 GCA_945867245.1 uncultured Porphyromonas sp. | reverse complement strand
ACAGCCCGACATGGTAGAGGCGAAGATGATAAATAGAATATAATCAAGAGGATAGGCGGTCTTTTTATCTCTGCGTGGGTCTGTGACTAGACGAAGGCTTTCAGGAGTTGGGCGTACATATGCTTGTTATTGTTGTGGATTTATACCGAGCTTTTGCTTTACGACTACAAAGCTAGCAGCTTTTAGTGCGTCAGCCCTGATGAGCTTGCCTGCTATCATTGGTAATTACTAGAGAATGAGTAATTTTGCGCCTATTAAGTAAGAATCGAATTCTAAATTATGACGCAAGACGCCAAGCCTCTGACTCCGCTTCGTAAGGGTGTCGTGGGGGTGCAGTATTTGTTCGTAGCCTTCGGGGCTACTGTCCTAGTGCCGTTGTTGGTGGGCTTAGACCCTTCGACAGCTCTCTTCTCGGCAGGTATAGGCACGCTCATCTTCCACCTCGTTACCAAGGGTCAAGTACCTATCTTCCTAGGTAGTAGCTTTGCTTTTATTGCTCCCATCCTAGCTGCTACAGAGCAGTATGGCCTGAGCGGAGCCCTCTTTGGCTGTATAGGTGTAGGAGCTGTGTATATGCTGATGTCCCTACTGATAAAGCTCTTCGGGACTAAGTTTATCTCCAAGCTTTTCCCTCCGGTCGTTATCGGGCCTATCATCATGCTCATCGGGCTTTCTCTGTCTAAGGCTGCCGTAGATATGGCCAAAACCAACTGGCTATTGGCTGCTATCTCTCTAGGGATAGCGATTGCTATCACGCTCTATGCTAAGGGCATCTTTAAGTTAATCCCCATATTTGTCGGTATTGTAGTGGGCTATCTGACGGATATGCTCTTCTTCGATGTGGACCTAGCACCTGTGCGAGAGGCCGCCTGGCTGAGCTTGCCTAAGTTCATAGTACCCGAGCAGTTCTCGTGGCAACCTATTCTCTTTATGATTCCTGTGGCGGTAGCGCCTGTGATAGAGCATATCGGTGATGTGTACGTCGTTAATAGCGTAGCTGGGCACAACTTTGTCAAAGAGCCTGGCCTGCACCGCACAATGCTTGGCGATGGTTTGGCCTGTGTCTTTGCCTCGCTGGTAGGAGGCCCGCCCGTTACGACCTATTCGGAGGTTACGGGGGCTATGTCCCTGACGAAGGTTACGGACCCTGTGGTTTTCCGCATCGCAGCTGTTGCTGGGGTTGTATTCTCTCTGATTGGTAAGGTAAGCGCCCTACTGCGTAGCATAGACCCTGCCATCCTAGGGGGCATCATGCTGCTCCTATTCGGGACAATCGCTGGGGCCGGTATCAGCAACCTCTTGCAGAGTAAAATCAACCTCTCCTCTCCTCGTAATGTGGTGATTATCTCGGTAACGCTCACGACGGGTATCGGTGGGGCTGTCATGAGTTTCGGGGGCTTTACGCTTGCCGGTATCGGTCTCTCTGCCGTGATAGCCGTCCTGCTCAACCTGATACTCTCCGAGCGAGCCGAGGATAGCACACAGACCGCTTAGTCTTGATAGAGAGCCTAGTACGGTCTTCCTTCCTAAGCGAATAAGAAGCCAGACAGCACTGGCTTCTTATTCTTTTTAACCCCTCCCCTGTATATAATACTAATCCTAATACATCTAATTAAAGCATGAAAAGACTTTACCTATTCCTTGTGTTTGCCCTGACACTAGGGGCATCGCTAGCCCAGGCGCAGAATGTGCAGCTACACTACGACTTCGGTCGTCGCCTCTATCCAGGCAAGCAGCCTGAGCGCCCCAATTTGACTACGACGGTAGAGATGTTTCGCCCCGATAGCTGGGGGAACACCTTCTTCTTTGTAGATATGAACTACCGCAGCGAAGGCGTTACTATGGCCTATTGGGAGGTAGCACGTGATATCAAGCTCTGGAAGGCTCCCGTGGCTCTACACCTCGAGTACAACGGCGGTCTGAGTAACTCGTTTAGCTTTGGCAACGCCTATCTAGCGGGGCTCAACTACATCTACAACAATAGGGACTTCTCTGGGGGCTTTACGCTAGCAGCCATGTACAAGCATCTAGCACGACAGGCACGCCCACACTCGTATCAGCTGACGGGCGTATGGTATCGCCACTTCGCCGGAGGATTGCTGAGTTTCTCTGGCTTTGCCGACCTGTGGGGCGACCGCCACTACGTAACGGGACGTAATATTACGGTCTTCCTCGCTGAGCCACAGCTATGGCTCAACCTCAATAAGCTCCCTGGCGTGAGCCCTAAGTTTAACCTCAGCATCGGCACGGAGGTAGAGCTTAGCACCAACTTCTCTGTGCTAGATGAGACGATTATCAACCCTACGCTGGGTCTGAAGTGGACTTTCTAATCAATACCTAGATACACTAATCTAAATGCAAGCACTTTACAAGCTCGTGGGCTTCGACCCCACGAAGTACAGCCTACGTACAGAGTTGATGGCGGGTCTGACGACCTTCCTAACGATGAGCTACATCCTGGCCGTTAATCCCGACATCCTGAGCGCAGCGGGGATGGACAAGGGGGCAGTCTTTACTGCCACTGCTCTGGCCTCGGCTATCGGGACTATGCTCATAGCCTTTATGGCTAAGCTCCCCTTTGCCCAAGCTCCTAGTATGGGTATCAACGCCTTCTTTGCCTTCTCGCTCGTGATGGGCATGGGCTACTCGTGGCAGGCGGGGCTAGCGGCTATCTTCGTAGAGGGTATCATATTTATCATCCTGACGCTATTCAATATACGAGAGCAGATCGTTAAGTG
>CAMBHQ010000238.1 GCA_945867245.1 uncultured Porphyromonas sp. | reverse complement strand
TGCCGAGCTGGCGGCCAAGCAGTCCCGAGAAATCGAACAGATTATGGTCTTCTACTCGGATAAGAGCGTCGAGAACTATAGTCGCGAGCAATAAGTCCCTACGCTCTCGATTTGTCTTCGTTCGCTTTTCTGCACAAGGGGGAAGGCAAGCGAAAAAACGGAAGAAGTAATTGAACATAACTTAATGCCCGCATAGATGCCACAGAAGGTATCATAAATATGATATCTGCTAGAAAATCAGGGTGATAATTATTTGAATAGGAGGAAGGGGGTACGACTTGTCAACGAGCTAGCTTCTTTCCTTTTCTTCCTTTTGCAATGCCTCAATGAACACTTGTTTTGTGTTACAAAGATACTATCTCCATGGAAACAAGAACAATTCATAACTCATTTATAACTTGCTTGTTGTTGATGGCTTTGACGCTTTTGTGTGAACAAAACGCAAGAGCTCAAGGACAGCAAATTTCTGGCACTGTTTTTTCGGATGCAGGCAAGCCCTTACAGGGAGCAACAGTTCGCCTCTTAAATACAGATTCTACTCAATATCGGGTTGCTTTAGTTGATAGCCTTGGTCAGTTTAGTATAAAGGATATTGCTATTTCAACAGGGATCTTGTCTGTTCAGTATATCGGGTTCACTAGTCAAACCAGAACTATAGATATCGATAGCTCCACAGGGTCTTTTTCCTTTGTGATGAAAGAAAAGGTAACTTCACTAGATGAGGTATTAATCAAGGGGACTAGCCCCAAGCAAGATGGGGCGTGGATTTTTGATTTGACACCTGAGCAAAGAAAGAGGAGTTATACTGGATACGATATTATTGACAACTTGATGTTACCTGGGGTTTATGTAGACAAGCGCGCTCAATCAATTGCGATGTTAGGGGCTAATTTGCCCGTATATATTGATGGCCGTCGAGTCTCAAATCGAGAACTGTTGGCTCTTAGGAAGCAAGAAGTTGCACAAGTCCACTTTTATGATTTTCCTACAGGCCGTTTTTCTGGAGATATTGCCGCTATAAATATTATCACTAATAAAGTTTCTGGGGGACATCTCTCTTTGGATGCAGAGGAGAGTCTTGGGACATGCTATGGTCAAGAGAATATAGTCTCTAAGTACTTGAAGGATAAATACACATGGGCGGTTTGGGCAGGCTCAAGCCACCAAGTTACTTCAGGCCCAGAGGAGTACGAGGAGACTTTCACCGCTTCTTCTTCTATACGGAAAAGAAGAACCATTACTACGAATAAAGAGCAAGAGAACCATTACTATGTTCAGTCTAGCCTGAGTTACACTAAAGATGGGCGTATACTAATGATTAGACCAAGCATAAGTTATACTATTCCTAATTATGGCAGTATTGGTTTGTCTAGCTTGTCAGATGCAAAGACAGAGAATATGTCGGCATATACTAGCTCAAAAATCATATCTCCTGGTATCTTTGGATATTGCTATTTCCCTTTTCCTCGCAATCAGAATATAGAGTGTTCTATTGAGGGACTTTATTCAAGGAATCATTTTGATAGGAGCTTTGCAGAAGGGGCCGATTCTGGCGAAGTTACGGCATTGGAGCGTTTTTATAAGATAAACAGCGTTACCTCGTACACAAAACAGATGACAGCTAAGTCAAGCTTCTCTCTTCGATTTTCTCAGCATTTGAAGCATAGTCGCACAGAGTATCACATAGAGGAACACCCTATACCTCAGTTGTTGCGCTCTTATGAGGGTGTTATTTTCGCAGGAATGAGCCGAAGCTTATCCAAGGCTGTAATGTATCGATTGCAACTCGGGGCTTCTCTACAATCATATCAATTGAAAGGGTATCGTAAGGTTTTTAGTGTAAACCCGAGACTAAATATCGCTATTGTTTCTCAAAAGAATGGGAAGTACAGTGTACAAGTGGGTGCGAATGTCGGGAATACTTATCCTCAGATCAATACATTAAATGATGTGTTGTACAAAGCGAGCTCATCTACTTATACATCTGGCAACCCTGATTTAAAGAATACTACTTTGATAAATCCCTTCTTTGCTTGGACATCTGTTCAAAAGAAAATCACAGTTAGCACTAGGGCGAACTATTTGTATATGATAGATCCCGTTGTTTCTAGTTACCAATCGCAAAAAGATTTCCTTATACGAAGCTATATTAATAGTGGCTCTTGGCATGACTTAAATTCCGAGCTAAGTGTGTCTTGGAAAGTTGCCCCGTATTTAGAATTTCGGAGCAATCTAAGTGGACGTTATATAGCCCATTCATCAAGTAAAGCGTCCACTTTTTCGTTCTATAACCGAAGCCAAGTAAATTTATCCTTGGGGGATTGGCATATAGGGGCCACTGTGACCAGTCCGAGGAAGCGTCTTTTATCCTCTTTAGAACAGGAAGAAAAGCCGTGGAATTATGACTTTACTGTTGGCTATACACATGGACGGATTCAGGTAGAAATGAATGCCTACAACTTATTCTTAAATAAGCAATGGATTACAAGAGAAGTTGGGGGTGATACTTACCAAAACTTCAAAAGGATAAGACCTCTGGAGGTGCATCCGTATGTAAGTTTTCGAGCATCTTATACTCTGGATTACGGTAAGAAGGGGAAAAGAGCCCCTCAATACACTCGTTCTTCGATAGAAAGTGCCATATTGCAATAGATTCCTAAGTGTACTGTATTTGCCAATCCGATGCTATGGACTGTGGGCCGTCGTGCTTGGCGATGATTGCCAAGCACTATGGTTCAGAGCCTGA
>CAMBHQ010000237.1 GCA_945867245.1 uncultured Porphyromonas sp. | reverse complement strand
GCTCATCATATCGAAGTCTGCGTAGGGGTGCGTATCCTGACGTATGCCCTGTATACCTGTGTCCTCGATCCACCATATACTATTCTGTATGAGGTACTGCTCCACGTGGCGATTGCGCTGATTGAAGTCCGGCATCGAGGCTACGAACCAGCCATCAATAGCCAAACGCTGCGCATAACTGGTGCGATAGGGGTCGCTCTGTGTGGCGGTATGGTAGGTCGTCTGCACGTACTTAGCATCGAAGTTGAACCACTCCTTACTAGGCATATCCCGATAGAGATAGTTCTCCGTCCCGCAGTGGTTAAATATCATATCCATCACCACCTTAAGGCCACGTTTATTGGCCTCAGCGACTAGACGGCGGAAGGCCTCATTCCCCCCAAAGCGACGGTCTACCTGATAGTAGTCTGTGATGGCATAGCCGTGATAAGAGCCGGTCATATCGTTCTCCTGCACAGGGTTTAGCCACAGAGCCGTAACGCCTAGGTCGGTGAAGTAGTCGAGCCTACGCTCGATGCCTAGTAGGTCGCCCCCATGACGGGCGCTAGCCTTGGCCCTATTGACGGTATCTAGCCTCATACCTTTGACGTGGTCATTCTTGGGGTCTCCGTTGGCGAAGCGGTCGGGCATAATCAGATACAGCACATCGCTAGAGTCGAAGCCCTGCAGCTCTGAGGCCTTGGCCTTGCGACTGCGTAGCTCGTAGGGAATGCTGTGCGTCTTGCCCTTGGGGTCTCTGAGGCGAATCTGCATCGTCTGCGCCTTAGCCCCCTGTGCATCGACGTATAGGATAAGGTAATTGGGGTTCTGCTCACGCACGACCTCCACTAGGCGTACGCCCTCGGCCTGTAGTGTAGGCTCATACTTGGCGAGGTCCTTGCCATGCAGTAGTATTTGTAACTTGCTCTCCTGCATACCAGCCCACCAGTGGAGGGGAGCGATGTGCTCGAGCTGAGGCTTCTGCGCCCAGGCAGTGCCTGCCGTTAGAGCCAGCAATAGGCTCGTAAGTGTCTTTCTCATCTTTGTTATTATTGGTCTAGTATCCTCGCCCTCTCGGGCTAGTAGATACTTAATCTCTTGCTCTACTTCTGACTATCTAGTATGATACGCTCTGCTTGGTCTATGACACGGAATAGCTCCTCTCGTGTGCTCGCCTGTAGCATAGCGATACGGATAGGCTTGAAGTTGTCAATCCCCTTGAATACAGGGCTAGCAGCGATATGGCGACGGCTGTGCAGGATGCCCCTACGCTCGTCGAGCTTGGCTATATTGCTGTCTACCTGCTGACGTAGCACGTCTATATAAAACGAAGGCTCGTGCCTAGGCATCTCCTCGCCCGTACGCATATAGTGCTTCATCTCCTCGAATATCCAAGGCTGTCCGATAGAGGCGCGCCCGACCATAACGCCATCGACCCCATAGGTATCGAAGGCCCGCTTAGCCTCCTCGCCCGTAGTAATGTCTCCGTTGCCTATGATGGGGATATGCATTCGGGGGTTATTCTTTACCTCGCCAATGAGCGTCCAGTCCGCCTGACCAGTGTACATCTGCGCCCTGGTGCGTCCGTGG
Source organism: uncultured Porphyromonas sp. (assembly GCA_945867245.1). GTDB lineage: Bacteria > Bacteroidota > Bacteroidia > Bacteroidales > Porphyromonadaceae > Porphyromonas. The sequence continues at coordinate 1,204 of CAMBHQ010000237.1, read as the reverse complement.
ATAGTGAGTGCGGCGATACCGCAGTCCTGTAGCTCCTCTGCTAGTTCGACGATGATACGGCTATCGTGGTCCCAGCCTAGGCGGGTCTTAACCGTTACGGGTATATCCACCGCCTTGACGATCTCACGCACTATCTCTACCATCAGATCCGGACAGCGTAGCATGCCACTGCCAGCCCCCTTACCCGCCACACGCTTGACGGGGCAGCCGAAGTTGAGATCTAGCACATCGGGCTGAGCCTCCTGACATATACGGGCAGCCTCTACCATAGCATCGACCTCACGGCCGTATATCTGTATGGCCGCAGGACGCTCCTCGGGGTCTATGCGTAGCTTGCGCTTGGTGCTAGCCACATCTCTGATAAGGGCATCGCTGCTGACAAACTCTGTGTACACCATATCGGCCCCGAAGCGTCGGCAAAGCAGACGGAAGGCGACGTCCGTAACGTCCTCCATCGGAGCTAGTAGCAGTGGGCGTTCGCCCAAGTCTATATGCGCTATTTTCATTCTTGTCTTAGTTATATCATTGTGTAGAGACTGCTATTGAGCGGCCTCCGTTGGTTTCTGTAGGTACTTACTGGCCACCTCTAGGGCTCTATGAATATCTCGGCATATATATTCCTCCCCGATAAGCGCCGAGAGGCCAGAACCCTGCAGAGTGCCGAGTACACGCTCATTCACACCGCTGAGGATTAGCCGAGCCCCCTGCTTGCTGAGGTTTATATATAGGTCTTCTAGATTGTGTATCGCTGTGGAGTCCATAAAGGGCACGAAGCGCATACGCAGGATGCAGACCTTAGACTGCACTCTACCCTCTGAGCGCAGGGCCATCTCCATCTGCTCCTCGAAGCCCGAGGCCGTCCCGAAGAAGAAAGGCCCCTCCAACTCGTAGACCTCCACACCCTGGGGCAAGTCTAGATGCTCTGTATCGGTATGGATTACATCGTCGTTCTTACTATTGACACCCAGAGTATCGCGCGCTACGCTGATACTCGTGGCATCTATCATACGCTTGATGATGAATATCATAGAGAGCAGGATACCCGTCTCTAGAGCGAAGAGGAGCGAGCCGAAGACAGTGAAGAAGAGGGTCGTTAGTAGGACGATAGAGCCCATCTTGGGCCCACGAAGCATATTGCGGATAGTACGCCAGCCACTCATATTGATCGCCACGACCATCAGCACCCCTCCGAGCGCTGCCATAG
>CAMBHQ010000236.1 GCA_945867245.1 uncultured Porphyromonas sp. | reverse complement strand
CAAGGTCGCCGATAAAGAATGCTGGGCGACTAACGATGTACCTATCCCCCACCCTAGCTCTAAACTTCACCCACCCCCAATTTAGATGAGTATTGGCATTATAAGGCCGCCAAGTATTACCCAACTGATACTCGAAAGCGTTGCAATTCACCCGCTCCTGCTCTGCGTTATAGAGACTTAGTCTTGGGTTTCTCGGGAGGAGCGTATGAGATGCATCCCGGAGCCAGTCTATGTCAATAGCATCCCACGATAGCTCGTAGCGCTCATCATGCCCCGTCGTAAGCGTCATGGTATCACCATCCCTATCCCCTATACCAGAGAAGCATAGCTGATGACCCACTCCCTCTATGATGATGCTCTGCAAGCCATTGGAGTAAAATTCCAATCCATTAACCTTTTGGGGGACAAGCTCTGGGTCTGTAAGGCACCACAGGGATGGGTCATAGAGAACGAGCGTGCGATCGTCTGAAGCTTTACCCCACTGGTATACAGAGTCTATTAGCCCAAAGAATAATGGTTCCTCTAGATTGGGAGGCACTGCTCCACGTAGTCCAGCAGTAACCTCGGAGGATAGTCGGAAGTACTGCTCCCCCCGCCACTCTATATGGCCAAGCCCCGTATCCTCAACCCTCCTATATGATTGCTCATTCTCTCTGTAATACCGCCCTATATATAGACTATCATTAAGACGTACACGAAACTCCGCAGGAGCATTTATTATCGTTACATGCTGAGGACAATAGGGACGATAGTGGATGGAATAGTTCTGCTCGCTATCAATCCGAAGACTCCAGTCCAACCGAAATGACATAGTGTTTACCCTTGCCACACCTGCTCTCCTCATCTCCCTGATGCGATTCAAATCCTCTCTCTCTGGCAGAGTATTATCTTCATTGCCTAACCTCAACTCCTCGATAAGGCTATGGCAAGATAAAAGCAGAGCGTCTGAGTGATAGCGCATAGCTAGTCCTGTGGCTTTTGCAAGCTCTTTGTAATCCTCTTCGTCGAAATCGCAATAGTCTTCCCATTGTTCATAGAGCGCACTTAGGAAATTCATAAGCTGAGCATACACTCCTACAGCGTCCTCTCTATTCCTCAGCATCCACAGAGGGAATCCCCCTTGGGTAAAGAGACTAGCCTGCAACAGACGATAGTTCCGACCTCTGACTACCGGAAGGTTAAATACATCTACTGCATTTCGAGATATTCTCCTGAGTTCTGCTCTCTGTCTCTCATCTGTAATACCGATAGCCTCAGCTATTAAGCGGTCTTTCTCTCCGCCAGTAGTTGTGCTAAGGCTTCTCCACCATCCAGCATAGTAGACTACAATCTCCGCTCTGCATCGAGTCAATCTATCTTGCCCCGCATGATTCCTAATATAAGTAGCTAATTCATCTAAAAAATTTTCATCATCTAAAGGGAAATACTTCCACAGTGGGAGCAACTCGCTAAGAGAGTTAGCCCCTCTCTTGGTAAAAATACGCTGCAAAGGTGATTCTTCATTCATACTGTATAAATATTTTAGTTGAGACCATTCTCACGGACTCTGATTATGATATATTGCGAATACGTGGATAGACAAAACGACACGGCAGAGTACCCACACTAGGATACCCTGCCGTGCCGTCTAAACACTGCGAGCGAAAGTATAGGGGATTACCCCTCCCTCGCAACATTACTTTACATTTAACTAATGACATAATGTTCTGATCGCTACCTTTCGTAATGCGAAGATAAACATTTCCTCTCATTTATGCAAGGGGTGCACGATTGGAGACCTATTAGGTGGACAATTGGTCGTCTAATAGGCGGAGGATCGTCTGCCTACCGAGTGGACAATCGCCGATCTACTAGGCGGACAAATGAGACCATGCTACCCGAATAGAGACCGTTGCACGGTCTCCAAAATGACAAGCTCAGCTTGTTATTTTGCTGGACTTTGGAGAATGCGGTAATCGCAAGGCATTGAGACTGAGGACGACGGGAGTTTACTCTTGTAAATGACCAAGTCCGAATGTCGAAAATAACGAAGCGAGTGCCGTATTATGCAATAGTCTCGAATAATTCATCCGCTTAGGCAAGACAATACCGCCTCATCCTACCAAAAGGACAATCAAGACATTAATTAAACCACCTTTCATTCTATTAACACAAAAACAACTACCTTTGTGAAGCATCTGGAGGGACCTATTCCCTTTCGTATTGTTCCTATACTATATTGCACCAAAAAGAGACAATGTCGCACCTTAGATTCAGAGCCTTAGCTGAGGCCGCTAGCCGCAAGGCTATCCCCGCCACACAGCCAAGCAACTCCGTAGCGGAGTACTATGCTTCCGCCGTTTTCACGCACGACACCATGCGTCGCTACCTTAGTCGCGAGGATTACAAGCGCCTTAGTCAGCACATTCAGCACCGCCTACCTATAGGGCTCGAGCTCGCCGAGCAAGTGGCCAGTGCTATGAAACTATGGGCGCTAGAGCATGGCGCTACACACTACACACACTGGTTCCAGCCCCTAACGGACGGCTCGGCCGAGAAGCACGATGCCTTCGCCTCGGTAACAGAGGATGGCGGGATGCTCGAGGAGTTCAGTGGTAAGCTACTGACTCAGCAAGAGCCCGACGCCTCTAGCTTCCCCAACGGAGGACTGCGCAATACCTTCGAGGCACGAGGTTACAGCGCTTGGGACCCATCCTCTCCCGCATTCATCGTCGACGATACGCTCTGCATCCCCACTGTATTCATCGCCTATACAGGCGAAGCCCTAGACTTCAAGACTCCA
>CAMBHQ010000235.1 GCA_945867245.1 uncultured Porphyromonas sp. | reverse complement strand
GATACATACGGAAGTAGTTCTGTAGCGTAATCGTAGCGAAGGTCTGCGTAGCATCCTGTATCTCTACGCCCTCCTTAGCCTCGATAGCCTGATGCAAACCATCCGAGTAGCGACGTCCGTCCATAATACGTCCCGTCTGCTCGTCGACGATCATCACCTTACCATCGATAACGACGTACTGGTCATTCTTCTCAAACAGGGCATAAGCCTTGAGGAGCTGATTCACAGTATGTACACGCTCGCTCTTGATATCATAGTCGCTGCTCAGCTGCTCCTTGCGTGTGGCAAGCTCCTCGGTAGAGAGACCCTGATGCTCTAGCTCGGCTAGCTGGCTACCGATGTCTGGTAGCACGAAGAACTCGGTATCACCGCTCTTCTCGGCCAGTAGGGCATGCCCCTTGTCGGTCAGCTCCACGCTATTCATCTTCTCGTCTATTACGAAGTAGAGCTCGTCCGTAATCTCTGGCATGAAGCGTTGGTTATCGGCGATATAGTACTCCTCGGTCTTGAGCATACCGGTCTTGATGCCAGGCTCGCTGAGGTACTTAATCAGAGCCTTGCTCTTGGGCATACCCTTATAGGCACGGAAGAGCTGGCGGAATCCCTCCTCCTGCTCCTTCTTGTCTTCGCTAGCGATGAGTCGCTTAGCATCGAGTAGGATCTGCTGTGTGAGCTTCTTCTGAGCCTCTACCACGATCTCGATTTGTGGCTTAAACTCCTCGAAGAGCTGCTCCGAGCCATTCTGTACTGGCCCAGATATAATCAGAGGTGTACGTGCATCGTCGATCAATACGCTGTCTACCTCATCGACGATGGCATAGTTGTGCTTGCGCTGCACCAGTTCCTCGGCACTGTTGGCCATGTTGTCGCGCAGGTAGTCGAAGCCAAACTCGTTATTCGTCCCGAAGGTAATATCAGCATTATAGGCTGCACGGCGTGCTGCGGTATTGGGCTGATGGCGGTCTATGCAGTCTACCGTTAGGCCGTGGAACATATAGAGCGGACCCATCCACTCGCTATCTCGCTTAGCCAGATAGTCATTGACGGTAACGACGTGTACGCCATTACCAGTAAGGGCATTGAGGAATACAGGCAGTGTAGCCACTAGGGTCTTACCCTCACCCGTTGCCATCTCGGCAATCTTACCCTTGTGCAGTACGGTACCACCGATGAGCTGTACATCGTAGTGTACCATATCCCAGCGGATATCGTTACCCCCAGCATTCCAGAGCATACGATAGATAGCTGTGTCGCCCTCTATGGTGATGAAGTCGAACTTCGTCGCTAGCTCGCGGTCGAGATCCGTGGCCTTAACACGAATCTCCTCGGCATTAGCGAAGCGATAGGCCGTGTTCTTTACAATAGAGAATACCTGTGGTAGGATATCATCGAGGACTTCCTCCATCTTGTCGAGGATAGCCTTCTCGCGCTTGTCTACCTCGCGCCATATTGCCTCGCGTTCCTCTAGGGTCTTACCCTCTACAGAGGCACGTAGCTCGTCGAGCTCCTTGCGGTCCTCAGCCACATAGTCCTGTATCTGCTGGCGTAGCTGTGCCGTACGCTCGCGTATCTCATCGTCGCTTAGCTGAGCTATCTCGTCATAGACAGCCTTTACCTTATCGACCCAAGGCTGTATCTCCTTGAGGTCGCGCTGCGACTTATTCCCGAAAATCTTCGATAGGAAATCAAAAAATCCCATATAATGTAGTTTGTTTTTACCTGTTATTGTATGACTATAATACTCCATCACAGGGCAAGCACAAGGTTGCCCTGTCTCGGCTAGTCATTAGGCGGACGGATGCGCAGGTGGCTACAGATGATGCGCACAATATCCCGTACCTCGATGCGAGGTAGTGGCGTAGCGCTCGGCTGTATACCCTGCCCCATCACGATAAAAGGCGTCGGGATAGCCGTCGATACGGGGCTAAGCTCTGGGTTGCTGGCCAAGTCCTCTATTTGCCAACCAGGGAGTACCGTCCAGTACACATCGGCCTGGTAGCGTACCGAGGTAGAGCGGGCCAGGCGACGCACATAGTCGTCGCTAGAGGTGGCTAGATCGTGGGCGGGGACAGTACGTCCGATGCCCTCGGCAGCGGAGAGGAAGTCTGCCACATCACGCTGCAGTGTGGCCAGAGAGAGCTTCTTGCTCTCCACTAGCTTATGATTGAGGTAGAGACGCCCATTAGCATTATGGCTAATCCAGTCCCCTGGGCCATGCTTGGCCGTAAGGTACATGTTGATTAGCGCTGTGAGTCTGCCTACACGCACACTGCGCTTGAGACGCTCGCTCTTGCTGTCCTTATACGTAGTATAATGGGTATAGCCTGTACCGCTGAGGGTTATCAGGCAGTTCTGTAGACCTAGACGCTTGTCTAGAGCCTCAAATAGTCGCTTGAGCTCAGCATCGAGGCGCAGATAAGTATCTACATCCTCGGCCATTAGTTCCTCGCCCCCCTGTGGGCGGGCTGTATAGCTGAGGGAGAGCAAGCCAGGGCTCTTACGCTCGGCATAGCCTGCACCCTCTATGAGCTGCAGGGCTAGGTTCGTTACCTCCTCATTGACGATACCGCTCTCACGGTAGAGGGCAGCATCCTTAGCCTGATAGCGGTGCTGGAAGCGTCGTCCCCAGTCGCTATAACTAATGGAGGGACGGGCATAAGTGCGCAAGGGCTTCCACGTAATACCCGACACAAGGCGCTTATTGGGGCCTGCGTCCGAGCGGTTATAACGCTCGAGCGCCTGCAGCCTCTGCGGGTAATAGTTGCTCGTAGCCCACGAGGCGATACGTCCGTCTAGCCAGT
>CAMBHQ010000234.1 GCA_945867245.1 uncultured Porphyromonas sp. | reverse complement strand
CGATGGCAAGCAGATAGCCTTCGCCAGCGACCGCAATCGTATGGGGATGAACCTATATATAATGAATAGTAATGGCGGGGAGGCACGTCTGTTGACGCAGCATACAGCTAGCAAAGTGCCTTACTCCTTCAGCCCCGATGGCAAGTACTTGCTATTCAAAGCGCATATACAGGATAACGTACGCAATAGCCTGCACCCCGAGTCTTTCCATAGCGAGCTATACCGAGTAGCGGTAGCAGGGGGACGCCCCGAGCGTATTATGGATATGCCTGCCGAATGGGCTGTAATGAGTAAGGATGGTAGCAAAATCCTCTATCAGAACCTCAAGGGCTACGAGAACGAATGGCGCAAGCACCACACGAGCTCTGTAACCCGTGATATTGTAGAGTATGATATCAAGAAGGGCAGCTACCGCTTCGTCATCAAGCACCCTGGCGAAGACCGCAATCCCCTATACTCCACCGATGGCAAGAGTATCTACTTCCTGAGCGAGCGCAATGGTGGCTCTATGAATGTATATCGAGCAGGGCTAGACGGAGCAGCGGTACAGGCACTGACCAACTTCACTGGCGAGCCAGTGCGTTTCCTCAGTATGAGCCGTGAGGGTAAGCTAGCCTTTGGCTACGGAGGCGAAATCTACACAATGGATGCTCAGGGCAAGCCCCGCAAGGTGGCTATACAGCTAGAGAACGACCTCGATGATGCTACGACCGTAAAGCTTAATTTCCGCTCCGGACTAGGCTCTTCGGCTATTAGTCCTGATGGCAAGCAGGTAGCCTTTATTCAGCGTGGCGAAGTCTTCGTAACCAGTGCAGACTATAGCAGCACCAAGCGAATAACTACTACGCCTGCAGCAGAGCAGGGGCTGACCTTCTCTGCCGATGGACGTACACTCGTCTATGGCAGTACTAGGGATGGCAAGTGGGACCTGTATAAGGCTACGATGCCACGCCGAGAAGACCCCAATTTCTCCAACGCTACACAGATAAAGGAGGAGAAGTTATTGCCGAGCGTTAAGGGTGAGAAGGCTCATCCGCAGTATTCGCCCGATGGCAAAGAGATAGCTTTTGTGCTAGACCGTCGCAAACTCGCTGTTTATAATATCGCTAGCAAAGACCTGCGCATCATAGCCGACCAGTCTAACCTGACAAGTTCGCTAGCTGGCGGGCTGGACTTCGAGTGGTCGCCAGACAGCAAGTGGATAGCTCTGTCGTATGTAGCTCGTAAGCATGCACCCTATAGCGATGTAGGTATTATTTCTGCTCAGGGGGGCGAAATCCACAACATCACCAATAGTGGTTACTTCTCGGCTCAGCCACGCTGGAGTACCGATGGTAATGCCCTTATCTTCGCTACCGATAGATATGGTATGCGCAATCACGCCTCGTGGGGCTCTATGCAGGATGTGATGGTAGTCTTCCTCAATCGTGCTGCCTACGAGCAGTATCGTATGACCGAGGAAGAGGCTGCTCTCTACGAAGAAGCGAAGAAGGCAGAGAAAAAGTCTGATGCTACAGCCGAGGCCAAGAAAGACAAAAAGGCGGAGGATAAGTCTAAGGCAGACGATAAGTCCAAGAGTAAGGATATCCTCATCGAGTGGGATAACATAGAGGACCGCATTGTACGCCTAACGCCCAACTCCTCTGACCTTGGTGCCGCTATGCTTAGCCCCGATGGCAAGAAGTTGTATTACTTCGCTGCCTTCGAGGGACGCTATGACCTCTGGAGCATAGACCTGCGTAAGGGCACTACTAAGCTGGTGAACAAGCTCAATACTTCGTATCCTTACTTCGCCTACAATGCCAAGCGCGACCAGTATTTCATCCTCGGCAGTGTGAGCAATAAGTTCGATACTAAGACTGAGACGCTCAAGCCCCTATCTTTCTCTGCCGATATGCGTTATAGCCCACGCGAGGAGCGCGAGGCGATGTACAACGAGGTGGTACGCGAGCAGGCTGCACGTTTCTATCGTAAGGATATGCACGGGGTCGATTGGCAGCGCCTCAGCGAGCATTATCGTCGTTACCTACCTTATATTAGCAATAACTACGACTTCGCAGAGATGCTGAGCGAGCTACTGGGCGAGCTGAATGTATCGCATACAGGCTCGCGCTATCGCACTACGGCTACAGCCGAGGAGCCTACTGCCGAGCTGGGCCTATTCTATGATGACCTCACAGGGCGCGATGGGCTGCTCGTAACAGAGGTAATAGCAGGAGGTCCTTTTGACCGCTCGGATATCAAGCTACGTACTGGGGCTGTTATCACAGCTATTGATGGTAATGAAATCAAGGCGGGTCAGGACTATCATCAGTTCCTCGCTGGTAAGTCGGGACGGAATACCCTCATTAGCTACCGACAGGACGGCAAGGAGGAGAGTGTAGTGATTAAGCCTATCTCCGCTGGTCGCCAAGAAAACTTGCTGGAGAAGCGTTGGGTAAAGAGCCGTGCAGCCCTCGTCGATAGCCTCTCTGGCGGACAACTAGGCTACGTACATATTGCCTCTATGGGGGACGATGCTTTCCGCAACGTGTACAGCGAGGTTATGGGGCGTTACTACGACCGCAAGGGCATAGTGATAGATATTCGCCACAATGGTGGTGGGCGCCTGCACGAGGATATAGAGGTGTTCTTCGGTGGACAGAAGTATCTACAGCAGGAAGTGCGTGGTGAGGATTACTGCGAGATGCCTAGCCGCCGCTGGAATCACCCCTCTATTATGCTTGTCTGCGAAAACGACTACTCCAATGCGCATGGTACCCCATGGGTCTACAAGACTAAAGGCATGGGCAAGGTAGTAG
>CAMBHQ010000233.1 GCA_945867245.1 uncultured Porphyromonas sp. | reverse complement strand
GAGCTTGTCTACATACTCTAGATACTGAGCCTGTAGGATGCTACGTATGGCGACGAAATCCTTGACGGTATTCTCTACCGCTAGGCGAGCACTCTGATACTGGCCGACGGCTTTCTCGTAGTAGCTAATGAGTTGCTTGGCCTCGTCCTGTACTTTGCTCGTGCCCGATGTCCCTGTTACTAGGCGGGCCAGCTGTGTCTTTACTGAGGCTGCATTACCCGAGAGCGCCACCTCGCCCAATATATTACCGAATAGCTGCAGCTTCTTGGCGGCTTGTTCTAAGTGCTTCTGACTCCTCTGTTGCAACTGTTCGATCTGACCTTGCTCTGCCTGTATCAGACGACGATACTCCTCGATAAGCGTATGTTGCATATCGTTGGTGCGAAAGCACTGTAGGGCTTTGCGCTCCTGCTCCGTTGCCTCTAGGTAGGTCTCATATACTAGGCGTGAGACCTGTAGTGAGTCTTGGCTAATGCCTTGCGCTCTGAGCTGGTAGGCGAGCTCACTACGACTCATTGGCTCGTCTTGGCTTATCTGCCGTGCTATGCCTTTGATGTATTCCTCTAGACCATGTGCCATACTGGTAATTACTGTGGTTATTTATATGTTCGTGTTATTCTCTTGTCTGACTATTGGGATCCTTAGGCAGATAATACAAAGATAATATGAGTCCGACAATAAGCCCTCCCACGGCTTTCTATATTCGTATAATTGACAAAATAATAAGAGTAAGCAAAGGCTAACCAATTTAAGACTAAATAGATAAGACGTAACTCCTGAATAAGGCGATACGCCTCGGGAGAGGGCGAGATTATCGGATAGGCTCATCTTTGTGTATCTTTGCCTTACTCAGAATGAAGAATCGTCTACCCATGAAGTACATACTCCTAAGCCTCCTCTATATAGTGGCTCTGATGAGCCACGCTTGCTCGCACCAGACTACAGACGAACGGAGGGCCGCCAGAGCTCGCTTCGAAGCTATTGCTCTGGAGTATCTGCCGAGCGAGCCGATGTACCATCGCTGAGATAGTATAGAGGACCTAGCCCGAGCCCTAGGGGACGACTCGCTACAACTGGCCGCAATGCTCTACAAAGCCGGCTATTTCTCCGATACCGCTCGTCCAGATAGTATGGACTCTGTCCTCAGAGCCGCAGGACAGCTGCTCAACCTCCGGAATAGCGAACAGGCCATCTATTATTACCGCTTGCTCGCTATGCATCAGTCTAACCAAAACGACTATGCCAAAGCGATCGAGACAAATATCAAGGCACTAGATATAGCTAAGCGAGATACCAGCACGATAAAGCCACGCTCGCAAGTGAAGCTACATATCGCCCTAGCGACAAGCCTAGCGGCTATAGGGAACACTGCTGAGGCCCAGAAACATCTAGACGAAGCGCAGACTCTGCTATCCGACTCCGTCGATATCTATACACAAGCTCACTTCTACAGAATGTATGCGAGCTTTTATGAGCAAGCCCACGAACCCGCAGAAGTGATACCTACGGCTCAGAGAGGGCTAGACCTATTGGAGGCGGAGAGCGAGGAGATACCCGAGAAGAATATCCTACGTATACAGCAGGCCAACGCACTGCTCGATATGTATCTCAATAATAAGCCCCTACCCATTGCCTCGGCGGATAGTATCCCCAGACTCTATCAGAAGCTCATCACGATAGAACAGGAGCACCTAGAGCGCCCCTATCTACTCAGCATCCTCTACGAGTCAGTGGCCCAGTACTACCAGCATGCAGGCAATTATCACGAGGCTCGCAGATACCTCAGTGAGGCCCTAGCCTATGCCGAGAAGCGCGCTTATATAGGGGAGCTAAAAGAGCTTGACCTAGAGCTAAGTATACAGGAGGGGGACAGCTCGTCGATAGAGCAGAGACTACAACAACTACAAGCATACATAGATACTGTCCGTAGCCCAAGCCCTCATCACAAGAGTATGGCTTACCAGACTATCAGTAAGGCCTATCACGCACTAGGTCGGCACCAAGAGGCGAGTCGTATCAAAGACTCTATAGCGCTCTACAATGCTGAGATGCGGGAGGTAGAGAAAGCTGCCCTAGCCTACAATGTCAAACAAAACGAGGAGCTAAAGAAAGCCCTAGACGAGCTAGAGCACGAGAGAACGAACAACACTATATATCTACTCGTCTGTGGACTGGCGATACTACTAGTCGTGGCAGTACTCATCGCTCTATACCGCACGTTCGGAGGAAAGCAACTGACAGCTGCACAGCAGGCGTTAGACGAAGGCCAACGAGAACACGATGCGCCCAGACAAAGCAAGAAAGTACGCCTAGCCCCCGATAAAGAACAGGAATTACTAGAGCGACTAGAGCAGATGATGCGCGAGGAGAAGATATACCTCTCTCAGCAAGTAAGCCTAGACAACCTGAGCGAGCGCCTAGGGACCAATAGAAGCTACCTAAGCCAAGCTATTAACATCGGTATCGGCTGTGGCTTCCCTGAGTACGTAGCCCGATTTAGGATCAGGGAGGCCAAACGTCTGCTCCTCAGTGGTGCATACAAACCCTCAGAAGTGTACCGAGAGATAGGCTTCGGCTCTACCTCGGCATTCTATACTACATTCAAGAAGCTAGAGCAGGGACTGACCCCTGCCGAGTGGCTCAGGCTACAGCGCGGGCAGGAGGATACTACAGACGAGTAAAACCTGCATACGCGCAAAAAAACAGCCCGCCCGCAGACGCTTAACTAAGCGTCTGCGGGCGGGCTACTGCTATCTGTACATAGCGCTGTGCTAGGTGCTAGGCGACGAGACTAAGGCTGAGCTGCGGCCTTTTTCTTCGTCCAGCTCATCTCTCCAAA
>CAMBHQ010000232.1 GCA_945867245.1 uncultured Porphyromonas sp. | reverse complement strand
AGAGTTTATCTGAATCAGCTCCGTCGTCATCTGGGGGGAGATGCTTTCGAGCAGCCCTGGGATAACGATTTACTATCTTCAGTCGCCGCTGTCTTGATCAAAGGAGACGATTGGGAGGCGTTGCTCCGCTTTATGCAGAGTAAGGGAATGTATGACTATCGGTTAGCCTTGGCTATATATGGTCTACTGAATGGCTTTGCTAATATGACGCGAGACTTCACTGATATCTTGCTCAACGAAGAGTCTCTATATTTGTCAAGGGTGTATAAGGAGTTCTATGGCCAGCTACATGACAAACGTATCGAGAAAGGGGACTACGCAAAGGTCGATAGTCATCCTGAGATTGTTGAGCCTTTGGTAGAACGAGCTCCGAGGCAGGATTCGGATGAGTTTGAGAGATGGGCGGGCGATATTAAGTCTATAGGAGAGAAGTGTATTAAGGGGGCTAAAGACAAAAAAGAGCTCTCCAAGACTCTGGAGGAGGCTTTGTCTAAGTGTGAGGGTGATAGGGATATTTCGAAATTCTTTGAACTTCTTCTCAGTTATCCTGTATGGAAGACCAAAGGGGGAGAACCGCGAAAGGGTTATAAAGATTTTAAACAGGTGTATTTTCCTCAAGAGTCTGAAGCTCATCAAGATCTGTTTATTAAGGAGTCTAGTGAGCCGTTGCCAGCGTCTCAAGGACTGATTCTCAGAGATAGCCATCGTTGGATTGAGGAGTGTGCTCGACTAATCACAGATGAAGAGGCAAAGTCGCAATTTAAGGTGGATGCACGCTGGTTCGTGGGTAATCATGAAGAGGTATATTGCGATAAAAAGCAGGGTAGGATGAAGGGGATCTACCACGAAAAAGATCGCTCGAATACAAGCGTTCGTGATCGTCTAGAAAAATACCTACGGAACAAACGGGAATTTAAGGAACCTGAGAGACAGTGGATAGTCGAACGATACAAAAGTATCCCGATAGATAAGATTATGGCTAAGATTGCAGAGATGTATGGTGTCTAAGAAGGTGCTTATAACTACAGACTCGGGAGAGAAAGTCGAGGCTGTAGCTCCTGTCGTACTTTCCGCTAGTAGGGCAACGGATATACCAGCATTCTATGCGAAGTGGCTTGTGGAGCGATTTCGCAGAGGATATATTGTCTGGGTAAATCCCTTCAACCAAAAGCCGATGTACGTATCCTTGTCAGAGGTGCGAGCTGTAGTATTTTGGACGAAGAATCCTCGTCCGCTTATGCCTCTGTTACACGAGTTTGATAACCGAGGGATACACTATTACTTTCAGTACACGCTCAACGACTACGAGCAAGAGCGTCTGGAGCCAGCTGTGCCACCACTAGAGAGGCGTATCGCTACCTTTTGTGAGTTATCTCAGCAGATAGGACCGGAACGGGTGATTTGGCGCTATGACCCTATAATGGTACTCCCGTCGCTCACTGTCGCAGATACCCTTGAGCGGATTGAGCGGATCGGAGAGCGTCTGCGAGGGGCTACCGAGAAGATGGTATACAGCTTCGTGGACATCAAGACCTATCGCAAGGTTCAGAATAACCTTGCCAAGGATGCTGCTTTGTTTTCGGGCGGCGATGTAGTGTCTGCAGAGCCGTCGGAGATGCAGATGATTCAGATTACAGAGGGATTGTGCCGTCTCCGTGATACATGGGCTGGGCAAGGGTGGGAGCTTTCGTTGGCTACCTGTAGTGAGGCTATTGATTTGTCTCAGTTTGGGGTCGAGCATAATCGCTGTATTGACGCAGAGCTCCTCAAACGTATAGCTTCTCATGATACAGACTTTGTGTATTATCTCAATTACGGAGAGTTCCCAAACCACGAAGACCTGTTCTCCTCTGAGCCCACAGTCGTTTTGACTCCGCAACAACTCAAGGATAAGGGACAACGCAAGACCTGTGGGTGTATGGTTAGCAAAGATATAGGGATGTACAACACTTGTCCTCATTTCTGTGTCTACTGCTATGCAAATACATCGCCTAGCCTTGTGAAGAAAAACATCAAAAAGCACCAAGAGACGGGAGAAGGTCTAGTGCAATGCTAGGAACTCTATCTCCCTAAGACCTACTGAGTGTTCGAGCTATAGGGGCGCGTAATGAATCTAGGAAAGCTAAGGCTGTTGTTTAGGCTTTGATGTTGCACTCTTTTGTTCGAGGACGTATCCTATTGTTTATTGGGGAATTATTCGTACCTTTGCCGAGCTAAATTTATCAAATTAAGTACCAAGAGGTCGCTTGCAGCGTAGGCTGAGTGTCTATAAGCCTGCGTGTTGTGAGTGCTTCGTCTATTAACAAATTAAACAAACTAACAAACAAGAAATGGACACTTTAAGCTACAAGACCGTTTCTGCAAACAAGGCAACTGTTAGCAAGAATTGGGTAGTTGTTGACGCTGAGGGTCAGAGCCTAGGTCGCCTATGCGCCAAGGTTGCGAAGCTCCTTCGCGGCAAGTACAAGCCTAACTTCACGCCACACGTTGACTGCGGTGACAACGTTATCGTAATCAATGCAGAAAAGGTAGTCCTCACTGGTAAGAAGTGGGACGACCGCGTTTATCTCAAGTTCTCTGGCTACCCCGGTGGTCAGCGTGCTTTCAGCCCACGCTTCCTACAGTCTAAGGGCAGCGACCGCCTCTTCCGTAAGGTGGTAAAGGGTATGCTTCCTAAGAATCGTCTTGGCGACAAGATCATCGGCAACCTATATGTTTACGATGGTGCAGAGCACAAGCACGAAGCACAGCAGCCACAGTTCGTAGATGTTAATACACTAAAGTAAAAGTCAAGCTAGATGGAACTAATCAATGCTATTGGCCGTCGTAAGGCCGCTGTTGCTCGT
>CAMBHQ010000231.1 GCA_945867245.1 uncultured Porphyromonas sp. | reverse complement strand
TCCTATGCACCAGTCGAGCTGGATTTGCAGAGCAACGGCATAGCGCTGTTGCGCATCAGCAAGGAAGAGGATGTGCGTAGCCTCAATGCCTCGGCAGAGATTGTGCAGCGCTCTATCTTTAGGACGTACTGGACTGTAGAGCTGGCTTGGTCTAGAGGTAAGGACAAAGACCTACGATTCAAGCTCCTCAAAGGCCGCGATAAGTCTTCGCCCTTCGGCTATCGTGTGAGCCTTCGCGAGGAAAGCGAAGAACTCGTAGGCGATTGGGATAGCCATTCTCTCGTGAGTGATGATATGCTCGTAGAAGGACTAGAGTTTATTAGTCCTGTTACTAATAAGGATCTGGAACACCTGGTCGATAAGCTAAACAAGATGCGCCTAGAGCGCTGGTCTACCGACAGCTTCACGCTAAATGGCAGTAAGTCCGTGAATAAGTCGAGCGGAGGAGCGGGAGGTCGATTTTGGTCCGCCAATATGATACAGGCTAGTCGAGACCCTAGACAAGCTCAGAATGAGCGCTCGCTCGCCACGATCGAGTATCGATTGATGGCTGCCAAGGCTGCGCAGGCCCTGGCTGAGCATTATATGGGTAAGATTGCTCCCTGGTCTGGTCGTAATGCGAGCTTTAGCCTCGATACAGAGACGGTCGAACTGACTCAGAAGGGGCAAGCCGTGATGACGGCGACGCTTAGCTTCGAGGCTAGGGATCTCCTTCGTAGCGTGCCTTATGGTACCTGCGAAGTCGTAGGACGCTTGACGATATTAGCCCCTAGCGCTACGGGCTCTCTCTGGCATGCACGCTTCACTATGGAGCGACGCAATGAGCATGCTAGGGCTGTAAGTGACGAATCCGACTGGGACGAGCTAAAGGCTCTAGGCCCCTTTGAGCTACAGTGATGGGTGTAGTCTTTACTGCGATTGTGGGCTCTCGTTAGTCGCAAGTAATATGGGCTGCAGTATAGTCCGTTGGGCACCTATTAGGTGGCCAAGTCTCCGCCTACTAGGCGGCCGATCCTCTGCCTAGTAGGCGAGCAAGTGTCTGCTCGGTAGGTGGATATTTGTCTAGCTACATAGACCTAAGGGGGGTAAGGGAGCAAGGGCGTATCGAAAAGCAAAGGTTTCGATACGCCCTTATCTTGTGTGTGGCTTAGCCTACGCAAGCCTCCTCTAGCTCTAGCGCACGTAGGAAGAGGATATTGTTCTCTAGATGTATATGCTCGTAGAGTGCAGTCATGAAACTCTGTAGGTCGCTCATCATCTTGCGGTAACTCGTGCAGGCGCCTTCGGGTGCTTGATAGCCTCCGGATAGTTGTGTAATTAGGGTATAGCGTTGAGCTTCCATCTCGTGCTCCATGCGCATAACGCCTATGGGGTGTATCACAGACCCGCAGTGCATAGGGCCGGTTTTGATACCTTGTTTGGCCGCTTCGTCTAACTGCAGTAGATAGGGGAAAAGCACTTGTTCTTCTTTTACGAGGTGTGCTAGTAGGTCTTCGATGCTCTCAGCGACGAGTTCGTATATCTCGCGTAGCTCGGGGTGCTTGTCTCCATGTACACGAGCCACTTTCTCCACGAGGGCGAGTAGCTCGGGACCTTGCTCGCGGATATTGCGGTGGTGTATCTTGAGGACGTAGTCTATCAGTAGGTCAGTGGGCCAGGAGGCGAAGGGCAGTTTGCCTGCATTGGGGCAGGTCTCTAGCTCGGTGCATAGTGTCTCTGTCGCTATGCCCGCTTCGTGAGAGGCTTCGGCTAGGGTCCGATGGCCTTGGCTGTAGTAGTTGATGCCGTGGCGGGCGAATACTTCGCTTGTGGCATAGTTGTCGGCTACGATAGCGCCGATGGTCTTGTTGCTTAGTTTGGTCATAATTATCAAGTGTTAGTTGCTTGGCGACAAAGGTAGGCAAGCCCTTCGGGGATAGTTGTAATGTATGTTACAGTACTAACAGAGTGTCGGGCCAAAACCTTCGTCCTTGCTTGGAGGTTGTATCTGAGTATGCTAGGGCTGGGATAGCTCTGAGTTGATGCAATAACCATGAGACATAAGATGAAAAAGGATTATCAAGGAAAACGTGCTATCATCATAGGGGCCTCCTCGGGGATCGGTCAGCAATTGGCCCGATTGCTGCTCCGTGATGGCTGGCAGGTGGGCTTAGCAGCCCGTCGCCAGGCTCCGCTAGAGCAGTTGCAGCAGGAGTTCCCCGAACAGGTCGTATGTGCTAGCATCGATGTTACCGACGCTAGTGCTCCCGAGGCGCTTGTGGGGCTGATAGAGGCTTTAGGCGGCATGGAGCTCTACCTCTATGCCTCGGGAGTAGGGAAGCAGAATATAGAGCTCAGCCCCGATATAGAGGAGCAGACAGTGCAGACCAACGGCTTGGGCTTTACCCGTATGGTCGGTGCGGCTTATCGTTACTTCGCAGAGCGGGGGCATGGGCATATAGCTGTTATTAGCTCGATTGCAGGTGTTAGGGGCTTGGGGCCTGCGCCTTCGTATTCGGCCACGAAGGCCTTTCAGAATATATACATAGAGGCACTAGAGCAGCAGAGCAATGCACGTGGGCTAAGCATTCGCTTTACGGATATCCGCCCAGGTTTTATCGAGACGGACTTGCTCTCGGGTGAGCGTTATCCCCATACGATGTCTGTAGAGCGGGCATCGCGCCTGATACTACAGGCTATATACAAGCAGAAGCATGTGGCTTATATCGATAGTCTATGGCATGCGGCAGTCTGGATGATGCGCTGTGTGCCGAGGGTGATATGGCGACATATTAAGTTGAATAAGACTATTGGGTAATACGGCACTCGCTTCGTTGTTTGCGACATTCGGGCTCGGTCATTTACACGAG
>CAMBHQ010000230.1 GCA_945867245.1 uncultured Porphyromonas sp. | reverse complement strand
CCTACTGGGAGCTGACTGATAGAGGACGAACCCCACAGTGTGATAAATCCCTATTAGTACTAAGCAACCCAAAGTAATGAGAACCTATTTGAGTCTAGAGGCAGGGATGTCTCAGCTTGATGAATTTACACCCAAGTGCTGGGTAAACGTAGAGTTCCCGGACGATGACGACCTAAGTTTTCTGACCGAGGAGCTAGGTGTACCCAGTGAGTTCCTATCCGACATTGCCGACGTCGATGAACGCCCACGCACAGAACGTGAGGACGACTGGCAATTTACAGTCCTGCGTATTCCCCTAGAGAGTAATATCCAGGGCTTACCCTATATGACCGTCCCTTTCGGTATCATTACAGGACCACTTGCCACTATTACTGTGTGCTATCGTCGTAGCCAGCTATTGCCTGACTTTATCAGTCATATCCGAAGAAAGAATATTAGCATAGCCTCGCAACCCGACTTCATTACTCGCATTATATACTCGTCAGCCGTATGGTTTCTCAAGTACCTCAAGTTGATATACCTAGAGGTTACCCGAGCAGAGAAAGAGCTAGAAGAGAGTGTACGTAACGAAGACCTAATGCGCATTATGCGCTTACAAAAGGCTC
Source organism: uncultured Porphyromonas sp. (assembly GCA_945867245.1). Lineage (GTDB taxonomy): Bacteria > Bacteroidota > Bacteroidia > Bacteroidales > Porphyromonadaceae > Porphyromonas. Next base: position 2,247 of record CAMBHQ010000230.1, on the reverse strand, counting down.
TGGTGTACTTTAGTACAAGTATCAGAGGTAACGAGGCCGTACTAGGACGTCTGCGTACAGCCACACGTGTCGGTGATATTGATCCAGACTTAGTCGAAGACGTTGGGATAGAGCTTCGTCAGGCTTACAACACGACTAATATATATACAGACATCTGCAACAGTACGATGGATGCCTTGGGTAGTATCATTTCCAACAATGTGAATACAATCATGAAGCGCATGACTAGCTTCCAGATTGTACTGACTATACCTACGATGATAGCCAGCTTCTACGGAATGAACGTAGACGTACTCATCGGCCACTGGCGCTTCTCTTTCGTATTCATTATACTGGTATCACTGTTGCTTTCGGCGACTGCCTTCGTTCTATTCCGACGCATTAAGTGGTTCTAAAGCTCCCCCAAAACGCTCAGAATGAAAAAGACTACGATAGTTGTATCAGCAGTTAACCTGCGCAAAGGCGGAACACTGACCGTACTCAGACAGTGTCTATCTTATTTATCAGAGTTAGCTCAGGGAAATAACTATAGAATAGTAGCTCTCGTACATAAAAAAGAACTGGCAGAATATCCCAATATAGAATACATAGAGCTACCCTGGACCATCGAAAGCTGGGCAAAGCGTCTATGGTGCGAGTATGTAACGATGAAACAGATTAGTCGTGAGATTGGTGATGTTGACCTTTGGCTTTCGTTGCACGATGCTAGTCCACGCGTAGAAGCACGCAGGCAGGCTGTATATTGCCATACCTCGTTCCCTTTCTTCCCGATTAAGCTTCGAGACTTTCTATATGACCCTAAGATTCCTCTCTTCGGGCTACTGACTCAGTTTACCTACCGCATCAACCAGCGTAGTAATAGGTATATTATTGTACAACAAGAGTGGTTACGCAAGGCTTTTGCATCTAAATTCAACCTAGCCCCCGAGAATATAATTGTAGCTCGTGCTGATACTGCTAGCACCTCTACCCCAGACACTAGCCATATCTCGATGGAGGCGTTGCAAGGTAAGTATGTTTTCTTCTATGCCTCTACCCCAGACACGCACAAAGACTTCCAAACCCTGTGTCGCGCTACAGAGCTTTTGGGGCAACGCATCTCTCCCGAGCGCTTCGCCGTAGTCCTAACAATAGCTGGCAACGAAAATAAATATGCCCGCTATCTATACAAACAATGGGGCCAAGTGCCAGGACTCCACTTCGCAGGCCTAATGGACAAGCCTAGACTATACGCTCATTATGAACGCGCCGATTGCTTTGTATTCCCTTCGCGTATAGAGACCTGGGGCTTGCCTATTACTGAATACATGGATGTACACCAATGCAAGCGTCCACTCATCGTCCCCAACCTAAGCTATGCCCAAGAGACTAGCCAAGGAGCAGAATGTGTAGCCTTCTTCACCCCCTGCGACGCCGAGGATTTAGCCCGACTGATGCTAGAGGCTATCGAAGGCAATTATAAAGCATACAAAGCCAACCCCAAACCGACCAATATTGAGCCACCTACCGCACAGGGCTGGAGAGAATTATTTGATTTACTCCTTGCAGATCTATAGAAAATACTTACCTTTGCGGGCGTATTATAAACTTAATAGCAACTCAACCCTAGAAAATCCTCCTGCCTCAAGCAGGATTATTAAGCATACTGAATGGCAGTAGATAACAAGAAAGTTAAGTTCGAGTATCGAACAAACCAAGAGATCCGTTCTCGTGAAGTACGTCTCGTTGGTGATAACGTAGAGCAAGGTGTATATACCATACAGGAGGCTCAGCGTATTGCCAATGATCTCGAGCTAGACCTAGTCGAGATCTCGCCCAATGTAAACCCTCCAGTATGCCGCGTTGTAGACTATCAGAAGTTTATTTACCAGCAGAAGAAGCACCAAAAGGAGCAAAAAGCCAAAGCCGTAAAGGTCGTTGTTAAAGAAATCCGCTTCGGACCTCAGACGGACGACCACGACTACAACTTCAAGCTCAAGCACGCCCAAACCTTCCTATCAGAAGGAGCCAAGGTAAAGGCCTATGTATTCTTCCGCGGACGCTCAATTGTTTTCAAAGAGCAGGGTGAAGTCCTTCTACTACGCTTTGCCAATGACCTAGAAGAGTTGGCCAAGGTGGAGGCTATGCCAGTGCTAGAAGGTAAGCGTATGACTATCATGCTCTCTCCCAAAAAGCCAGGACAGCCCAAGAAGACTGCAAAGAGCGAAGAGACAGACGAAAGCTCAGACGAGTAAGTCCTCTCATTAG
>CAMBHQ010000229.1 GCA_945867245.1 uncultured Porphyromonas sp. | reverse complement strand
TATATTCGCCTAAGTGATGGTACAAGTTCTTTTGCTCCCCCAGCAAGACTTCCATAGCATCGCAAGAAGCACGATAAGGCAAGACAAAAACCATATGTCTACACATCTTTCCTTGTTGTATCTCCTCTAAGTCCAGCAAGGCAAGTATCTGTTTATCTTCCGCAGAACCATCTATGGCTTGCAGAAGTTCGCCCACTTCTCTTTGATGAACAAACTTACGATGAGCATTCTCTTTATTATCCTTTACAATAGAGCAAGGCCGGAAGAGTTCGGATAGTCCTGTTGAGAATCCCTCCTCCCGTAGTGTGGCTAACTTAGCTCGAGAAGCTTCGTTTGGGTGAAAGGCAAAGCGTACCATTTGAGGAAATCCGTAGTAGGGATTATCCCATTCCTTGACCTCATCCGAAGCAAGATGTTGCCTATCCCACTCGGCTTGCTCTTCTATGATATCAGAGAACTGATAGAAGGCAATGATATCTTCTTCAGCAAACTCACTCCCCATCAAAATACGATATGGTGTCCCCGAGAGGTGGATACGTACACGAGAATTTAGGGCTTTAAGTTCGCGACTTTGTTCGTAAGCCTCGGCTGTTTCTATATCCTGCAACTCTGTCTTTGCTTCTTTTTTAGGTAGTCTCAGCACTCGTCCATACTCCTCAGCCCGAGCTCCATAGTGACTCTCATCGATGAGCAAGAGGTCTATGTTCTGTTCAAACAAGCCTCGATGCTTATCTTTGATTTCCTTACCTGCCAAATCTTGGAGAGTCAAGAAGACAACTGCTTTACCTCCTTGTAAAGTCTGTTCTAGCTTATTTTCACTTTGAAGCAAAGCATCGCTGTCTAAGAAAGAATAGCCTACAAACTTGACATGAGTTTCTATAGTACGCTTCCATTCACCTTTTACATCAGCTTTAGCAGAGACCACAACAACCAAACGAGCCTCCATCTCTACAGCACAGCACATAGCCGTGAAGCTCTTGCCAAAACGCATCACTGCATACATCAAAAGGTTACTACGGCCTTGTGACAAGGCATTCTTGAACCTCTCTATAGTCTCTTGCTGATTAGGACGTGGAGGATAAGATTCCGTACGCTCATAATGAACCTCAATGGGGATACGCCCATTATCAAGATCATAGTAAGTATATTTCTGCTGTCCTTGAGAATAAGAGAGGTTTATATCAGCAATGGCTAAATCTATATCCTCCTCTGTAGCATCACGGAAGAACTCATTCGAAAAATATATCTCTTTTGGGGCTACCTCTCGCTGTAAACGTATTCGCCCTCTATCAGACTCCAAGAACTGATGCACTGCATAATCCCGAAAGTAGGTGCTATCACTCACTTTAGCTTGCTGGACATAGCATTGCTTAAGGTCAGGAAAATGCTTTCGCCACTCCTCCAAACGCTTAATTACAGGGCGATAGGTATCCCCAACCTTGAGGTAGTTAGGAATCGTCTCCGTTGAGAACGCATAGATATGCGGTTCTACACGACCTATCAAAAGTTCTCCAATTAGTTTATTGTCATTCATATCCAACTACCTCTTTTCAATACAGAGCGGAACTCTATTACTTCATTTTTAGTCCAGTCTTTTATTAACGCAGGTCTACCATTGTGCCTTTTCGGGTCTTTCTTCTTACAGCCCTCACAGTAGACAAGTACTTCTTTTTGTCCAAAAAGCTCTGTTGATTGCTCTAGAACATCATGCTTGCAAGACTCGGGGATAACCATCTTCAGCCCATCCATCTGAAAGATGTTCCAAGAGATAATCTCAGCGATTTGTAGCATTTCTTCTTTGCTTGGGTTTCGTTGCCAGCGAGCTTCATAATACTCAGAAAAAGTAGCGAGTAGATTTTCACGAGCCAATAAAATATTATCCCCTTGCCACTCGTAGCCGTACGAACTTTGAAAAGCAATAATACCCCATTCTAGCCACTCTTCAAAGGTGCTTGTGTTCTCGTTAATAATTCGGAGTTTCCTATCAAGCAAACCTACCCTTCGTTCAATGTCGATAGCTTCTCCAGTAGAAGCGTCATAACGACTTACAATGTAGGGAGCTTCTCCACAAGTAATTTCTAGAATATTACGTGAAACATAGTCTTGCCAAGTTACCCCATCAGCAAAGCGTATAGGCTCGGAACAAACTCGCCAATTGTTTTTGCCGTTTTCGTCGAAGGGTTGGTTAAAGTGGCTGCCTTTAGCTCTATGAGCTTCATCACCTGCATTACACATATCATTGCAGATCCACGCAGGCGTAAATATCTCAGCTTTTTCCTTTGTGCGTTTCTTCTTTGTGTCTTTACTTTTGAGTACTCGAGGCATAATGACACGACCATTTGCTCCTGTAATCTTCTCAGGAGCAATCTCGTCAAAAAAGCCGAAGCCCTCGCCACAAGTTTCGTAGTCAGAGGTAGCCCAAAAGATATTTCGCCCTGTACTTTGGTCTTTCAATAAGATATTGAGAACCTCGACAGGAAGCGAATCTTCTAATATATCTGTTGTGTAAGCAAAATACATTACCAGTTCATTCCATAAGATTATAGGTGGGACAACAAGTTGCAGATTTATTGTATCTCCATCCGAAGTCCTCCCAACGGACATATCCACCTACAAAGGTACAAACTTATAAGTAGAGCAACTGTACTGGGGAGGCTCTTTAATATAGGGATAAGCTTGCTTTGTGTTTGATAGTCCACGAAACTTTACTATGCTTATTTTGACGTAGTTCCTGATCCTTCCGTTCCTCTATGATTTCCTACTTCTTCCTTGCATTCCCTGCTACATCCTTACCCTTTCACAGATAGCAGATTAGCCCATACTTTTGCTGTGTCAGATCTGACTGATAGCCCGA
>CAMBHQ010000228.1 GCA_945867245.1 uncultured Porphyromonas sp. | reverse complement strand
GGATAGAAGTCTGTGAGGAGCTGCAGTGATAGCAGATTCACTACATTCGGTACACTATAGTAGCCTTTGTACGAGGTCGGTAGGATGCGCAGCCAGCGATTTATAAGCGTCGAGACGCTCGTCCGGTTGAGCGGATATCCGAGTGATATATTCAAGGCCTCGTAGTCCTCGGGGATAGAGCTCACAACAGGTATCAGCAGTTGCTCATCGGGTAGTACAACAGCCGAAGTAATGTCTTTCGGGAGCTTCTTGGTACTGATAATTTGGCTCAGAGCCTTCACCTCGGTAATCGTCGATGCAGTTCGATAGACCTCGACCTGCCTAGGCAAATACCCCCGATGACGAGCAGCCTCGGTATTATGATAGCCGCTCGTCACCTTATCGAGAAGCTCCTTGTTACTTGCCATATTCTTAGCAGCTTTATGGACAGTGGGTTTGCTCGTCTTCAGAGCCTTATCTTGCCATGGGCCAGTGTCTTCGTTGATAACATGCACCTCTTCGTCCCAGAAGAACTCGGCGAGATGAGCATCGACTAAGCGCTTATACAGCAGGCGCTCGCTCTCTGAGAGATCAAAGAGTCCCACGAAGACCAATGGTTTAATGCCGAGCTCTTTTACAGCCCGCTCGTAGCGACTTTTTAGGCGCTCTACGACCTCGGCATCCTCAGCCACGGCACGATAGATATACCCCTCATAGGTGCCATAGCGCTCGCCAGATGACTCTAGATTCGCCCGAAATTCGAGGTACAGGTCATATAGCCCATCCCAGAAGGCCAAGAAGCGAGCCCGATATGTATCACGCTCCTCCTCAGTCATCTGACTACTGTCCACAAAGCCCCGGAAGTAGCGTGCTAGATAGGCCTTAGTATCGTCATCTAGGAAGTCTAGATGGATATCATCTAGCTCCTTAAGCCCCGCTATATTACGATAGATTTGATAAGCGTCTACGAGGTTGCGGTCTACGAGGTCGAAGTCCGACAGGATGATATTCCCCCAAAAGAGGAAGTCCTCGATATCGCGCTCTGGATCCTCTGCCTGATAAGCCTGACTAGCCACACGGCTATCATAGAGCCGGAAAAGCAACTCAGTCTTATCTAGGACATGCAGGTGTGGCTTCTGAGCCAAGATAAAGTCATTGACCGTCGTTGTCTCGGGAGCAAAAAACGGACCTTCACTCTCGTGGGCTAGCTGCTCCAGATAGTGCAGAAAGAACTTCTGAGCACGCTTGGAGGGGAAGATGAATATGCGCTCCTCCAGCATTCCCTCATGGAGGTAATGGAGCGCCACCTGCTTTAGGAAAGGGGCTAGAGCTACTGTCTCTGTTGTCATAATGTAGGGAGATAAATGATAGGATCAGCGGTTGCGATCGAAGATAAAACGTATATGCTGTAGTATGGTACTAAACAAGCCGTAGTGCCGGCGCATCACGTCGAAGCGCTCCATAAGGCTACGACGATGGTTAGCCGTAGTCGCACCCTCGTGTAGATACAGAGACAGCGGAGCATCTATGCGTGCATAGCGCTCGGCGCGCTGCATCACACGTATGCACCAGTCTACGTCGGCTGAGAAGCGATAGCGCATATCATACTCAGGACAGAGACTTCGCTTGGGGACGAAGCTCTGATGGCACACAAGCATCCCCGCACGGAAACTCTGCCAGCTGAGCTCATGCGGGGGACGTAGGCGCCGAGGACCGAGGATATGGTCTTCGGCATCGATTAGAAGGCAGTCGCCATAGATGACATCAGGCAACTCGCCCTGGCAAGCCTCGGCAAGCATACGCTCGACCGTATTGGCTTCGGGCAAAGCATCGCCAGCGTTGAGAAACCAAACATAGTCGCCAGTGGCGTGTCTGAGCCCTTTATTCATAGCATCATAGATGCCACGGTCGGGCTCGCTGTACACCTCGGCATGCGGAGCTAGGGCCGATACCACTGCAAGGGTATCGTCTTTACTGGCTCCATCAATCACCAGGTGCTGTATATGGGGATAGGTCTGCACAGCTACCGAACGTAGTGTGCGCGCTATAACGGCAGAGGCATTGTAGCATACCGTGATAATAGTAATCGTTACAGGCATTAGTCTCCGATAAAGGTATCGTTTAGGACTGTGCGGTAGGTATTGAATATTTTACTCTTGGAGATAAAGCCGAGGTACAGCCCATCCTCTGAGACTACAGGCAGCTTCCACTCCTTGCTCTCGTCGAATATCTGCATAATCCGAGGCATACTCATAGAAGGGCGCACCACAGTACGGGGCGAGATCATAATCTTATGCACCGTATGCGTTGGCCGATCATACAGCTCGGGGCGGAACATAATATTGCGAATATTATCCAGCTCCACAATGCCCACTAGCAAGCCTCGCTCATTGACGACAGGGAAAGAGTTGCGATGACTAATCGAGACCACACGCACCAGCTCCCCAAGAGTCATCTCAGGAGAAACAACCTCGAAGTCGTCCTCAAGTACGTTCTCCACATTCATCAGTGTCAGAACGGCTGTATCTTTCTGATGCGTCAGTAGCTTACCCTGCTCGGCCAGACGTAGTGAATAGATACTATGCGGCATAAAGATACGGATAGTACCGAAAGCCGTTATCGATACCAGCATCAGCGGGAGGAAGAGATCATAGCCCCCACTCAGTTCAGCAATGAGGAAAACCCCAGTCAAGGGGGCATGCATCACCGCAGCCATTAGGCCCGCCATACCGAGCAGTGTATAGTTCTTGCTCGGCAAGTACATCTTGACCCAAGGCAAGTAGTTTACGACGAAAGAGAAGAGGAAGCCTGTAATCGCCCCTACGAAGATGGTAGGAGCGAATAGTCCCCCACAACCACCACCAGAGTTAGTCGCTACA
>CAMBHQ010000227.1 GCA_945867245.1 uncultured Porphyromonas sp. | reverse complement strand
TACCGAGGCAATTACGACTATTATCTACAGAAGCGCGAGGAGCGTATCGAGGCCGAGGCAGCGAATGTAGCCCGTGCCCGCAACCTCTATCATCGAGAGCTAGACTGGATGCGCCGGCAGCCACAGGCCCGTGGGGGCAAGGCCCGCTATCGCATCGATGCCTTCCACGAGCTCGAGACACGCATCGCAGGCCGAGGTCGTAGCGAGGTCGTACAGCTCAGCTCCAGTGGGGACACTTACATCGGCAAGAAGATATTCGAGGCTCAGGGCGTTAGTAAGGCTTTCGGAGACAAGGTAATACTTCGCAACTTCGACTATATCTTCGCCCGCCATGATAAGATAGGCATCGTAGGCGAGAATGGGGTAGGGAAGACCACTTTCCTGCGTATGCTCCTCGGCGAAGAGCTACCCGATAGTGGGACATTCGATATCGGGCAGACGGTACGCTTCGGCTACTACCGTCAGCAGGACCCACTATTTGACGAGCAAAAACGCGTCATAGATATTGTCGAGGAGATAGCCGATACCTTCCGTGGGGTCGGTAGCGAGGGGCAGACGCTTTCGGCTAGTCAGTTGCTGACCCAGTTCCTCTTCCCTCCCGACAGGCAGTACAGCCGTGTGGCCAAACTGAGCGGTGGCGAGCGTCGCCGTCTTTACCTATGCACCGTCCTAGTACGTCAGCCTAACTTCCTCATATTAGACGAGCCTACCAACGACCTCGATATCCTAACGCTCAATGTGCTGGAGGAATACCTTGCCTCCTTCCCTGGCTGTGTGATGATCGTGAGCCACGACCGCTTCTTTATGGATAAGGTCGCTGAGCATCTACTCTGCTTCGAGGGTAATGGTGTTGTCCGAGATTTCCCCGGTAACTATAGCCTCTACCGAGCTTGGTGCGAGCACGAGACAGAAAAGAGAGCCGAAGAGCGCCAGCGCCAGAGCGAACGACAGGCAAACACTCAGCCTGCCAACCCTAAGCCGGCAGGCGATAAGCGCCCGCCACGCCTAAGCTATAGCGAGCGCAAAGAGCTAGAGCAAATAGAACTACAGCTAGCCGAGCTAGAGGCCGAGCAAAAGACGCTCGAGCAAGTCCTCTCGGCCGGCGAAGCCACGCCCGAGCAACTCGTCGAGGCTAGCACACGTATCGGTGCGATTATGGAGACGATGGACGAGCTAGTCCTGCGTCAGCTAGAGCTCGAGGAGAAAGTCGGATAAACACGGATAGCCTATGACTAAGACGTCTTATCTATTGCTCGCCCTCTGTACCCTTCTCGCCCTAGGGGCCTGCCGTAGTACCAAGTACGTCGGCGAGGGGCAGTACCTACTATCCTCTGTAACGATAGAGCTCGATAGCACCGCACGGGCCGACAACTTGCGTCCGCTACTCCTGATGCCCTACGTCGGGCAGAAGACCAACACGAAGCTCTTCGGTACGTTTAACTGGGGGCTCGGCATTTACAACCTAAGCAAGCGGGAGAGTAATAGCTGGCTGAGCCGTCGTCTGCGTGCTTGGGGCGAGCCTCCCGTGATATATAGTCAGCAGGAGGCCGACTATGGGCGCTCTAGCCTAGAGAGCGCGCTCTATAATATGGGCTATCTAGATGCCGTGGTAACGCAGCGTGTCGATACAGTAGGGCGTCAAAAGCTACGCAATGTCTACTCTCTCAACCTCGGACATAGACACCGCATAAGCCATCACGAAGTACAAATCTCCGACACCTTGCTACGCCGACTCATTAGTCCTCTAGACACGCTCCGGCAGAAGCGTGATTTCCCTGGCGAGGTCTATCGTTCGTATCTAGACTCGGGCGCTTATCTGGCCCCCGATGCTATGCAGGCCGAGCGTAAGCGTATTACGCAGATTCTCCGCAATCGAGGTCATTGGGGCTTTCGTGAGGAATACATTCGTTTCGAGGTCGATACCACGGGCCATTACGAGGACACATGGGTCCGTACACGCATAGATACGACGAGCCGTCCATTTCGTATAGGTAAGGTTAACTTCTCTCACGGAGTTCCCGAGGGTGAGCGCCATAATGCCGAGCATAGTCAGTACGGGGGGATACACTTCTACTCCATCGGAGCGCAAGGCCTTAGCCCCACCTTACTCGACAGTCGTGTATGGCTAAGGCCAGGGCGGCTCTTCTCTCAGGATATGCTGAGCCGTACCTATTCGGCTCTATCGGATATCCCTGCGATCCAATCCACGACCATTTCATTATCTGTCGACAGCACAGCCACGCAGCCCACACTAGACCTAGATATTAGTACTCAGCCCGAGCGAAGCAAGGAGCTCTCGGCCGACATTGTCGGCACGCACACAGGCGGTAACCTAGGTGCTATGGCGAGCCTTGCCTTTGGGCACAATAATCTCTTCGGAGGGGCCGAGCAGTTCCGCATATCGGGCAATATCGGCTACGAAGACCTAGGCTCTGCACGTAGCGACCACTTGGGTTACGGCTTCGAGACCTCGCTACGTCTGCCCAAGCTCATACTGCCCTTCTGGTCTACCAGTAAGCAACGCCCACTCAAGGGGGCGACAGACATCACCCTGAGCTACAACTATCTGACGCGACCTGAGTTTAGGCGCAATATGCTCTCGGCTTCCTGGGGCTACAGCTGGGTACCCTATAGACATCCGGCTTTTCGCTATGTATTCAAGCTCCTTGAGGCCGACTACATGCACTTCGGTTATATGGATGAGAGCTTCCTCTCGTCTGTGCCGGACTATGACCGCATGCTCAACTATCGCAATCAGATTGTGCTCGGTACCTCGATGATGGTGAGCTACAATTCTCTAGCTGACTACCGACTAGCGTCTTCGCCTTTTCAGCATAATATCCGCCTATATCTACAGCTGGCAGGGAACTTG
>CAMBHQ010000226.1 GCA_945867245.1 uncultured Porphyromonas sp. | reverse complement strand
AAGCCGAAGCCATAACAGAAGTACTCAAAGACAATACCGAGCGTAATAGCCCACATGCTAGAGGGCTGATAAAGTGCTAGCACATAGTAAACCGCAAAGGTAGCGTTGAAGATAATCACCAGTGTACGTAGCACACGGCGCAGGCCATAGTGTCCGATGAAATAGCCCGCTAGGATAGAACCGATGATAAAGGCTACCGTCCCTGCGGTACCATATATCAGCCCAAACTGCTCATTCGACAAGCCAATACCGCCCAGCTCTACAGAGTCCTTGAGGAAGATAGGGGCCATCTTCATAGCTAAGCCCTCGGTAAAACGATAAAGGAAGATAAAGGCCAAGTAAAGCCATATATAAGGCTTGCGGAAGAAGCTCACAACGACTTCGCCCAACTCGCGTAAGGCTTCGTCCATCGTCTTGCGTCCGTCCGAGGCCTCTGTAGCCTCACGGGGCAACATCAGGATATGATAGCCTGCAAGCCCCAGCATAATAATACCCGTAGCCGCCATAATAATAGCCCAGGCCGTCCGAAGACCTAGAGAGGTGCCGAGATAGCCCGCCAGCCATACTAAGCCCCCGTTGGCAAGAATCTTCGCTAGGTTGTAAAAGGCTCCCTGCCAGCCCGACCACTGCCCCTGCTCACTGCTAGAGAGCTGCTCCATATAGACGCCATCGCCTGCTATATCGTGCATAGAGCCTCCGACGGCAATAACGCCCATCAGAGCAATAGCTATCGGGAACCACGTCCCCACCTCCAACCCGAGGCTAGGCATCAGCGTAAAGGCCAGCAGACCAAACATCAGAGCCGCAATAGCCTCTGTGGCTATTATATACTGATGCTTACGCCCTACGAGCTCCATGATAAGGCTAAAGATAGGCTTGAGCGACCAAGGCAAGAGCAAGAGCGAAGTCCACGAGGCAATTTTAACCTTATCCACCCCGAGGTCCATAAACATCAGCGTAGAGACGGCAGATAAAGCTACGAAGGGTAAGCCCATACCGAAATAGACGGAGGGTATCCAGCCGAGCGGGTTCCGCTTCTGAGGCAGAGCGTCGTCTGTCTTATTATTCATCTTATTGTGTTTTATTAGTTGTTGTGTTCTTAGGAGTGTCTGAGGTACTTACGACAGGTCATATAGGCTGTCGGGCGTTTTGCCAGCCAGTACAATTGCGGAGCCTTGATATAGATCATAAGCCCGAAACGTTGCCACAGACTGGGCAACTCGGACGCAAGCACCTGATCCGCAAGGTGGCTTATCCGCTCTGCAATAGTAGCTAGCTCCTCAGAGCTGAGTCGCCCACGCTTGTAGGCCTTGAGCATACCATGCTCGACTGCACGCAGAGTATCATATAGGCAGAGATAGAGCATCGGTCTATGCTCTGTGATGCGCTTTAGCAGGTCTTCGTACAGAGCCAGTGTGTCGAGACTCAGGCGCAGGCCCTTGCTGTTGGTAGTAGAGTCTGGGCGCGAGGTGCGGTAGTGGTAGTAGCGACGAGCACAGATACCAAAAGGCATCTCGCCCTGCGCCAAGATACTGGCCGTATAGTGCACATCCTCGCAGTAGTAGCCCTCCATAAAGCGTATATCTCGGATAGCCTCATGGCGATATAGGGCATTGCAGAGGAGGTTGCCCCCTCTAGAGAGCAGATGCCCACGTAGGCCTGTGTACTCACGTAGCCTATGACTACCACGCCTACGCTCGTGCTTAGGCTTGCGTATCACACCAAACTTCAGTAGCCCCCAGTGCTTATGCGCATCCATAATAGAGACTAACTCAGCGTAGGTCTCTGGCTCTAGCCAGTCGTCGCTATCAACGTAAGATATATATTCGCCCCTTGCTTGGTCCAGAGCTATATTGCGCGCTCTCGACTGTCCGCCATTCTCCACGTGGATAACGCGTACACGCCTATCTATACGAGCATACTCGTCGCAGATATCTCCACTGCGGTCAGTAGAGCCATCATTGACGAGTATGATTTCTAGTGCTTGGTAGCTCTGCCCGATAAGGCTATCGAGGCATTGCCGTAGGTAAGCCTCTACATTGTACACAGGTACAATGACAGAGACCATTGCATTAGTATCCTGCATCCTGGCTTTGCTTAGCAGCCTGCAGGGTATTGAGCATCAGTGAGACAATAGTCATCGGACCAACGCCACCGGGTACAGGGGTAATAGCCGAGGCTAGAGGAGCTACTTCGTCGAAGCATACATCGCCCGCAAGACGCCAACCGGCCTTCTTCGTGGGGTCGTCTACGCGAGTCGTGCCTACATCGACAATCACTGCACCGGGCTTGACCATATCTCCCTTTAGGAAGCCTGGTACCCCGAGAGCAGCCACGATGATATCGGCCTCTAGGCAGATCTCCTTGATGTTGGGCGTACGGCTATGGCATACAGTAACGGTACAGTCGCCAGGATTAGCCTTCTGCATCATTAGGCTGGCCATAGGCTTACCTACGATATTACTACGGCCGAGGACTACGCAGTGCTTGCCCTTGGTCTCTATATCATTGCGACGCAGCAACTCTACTATACCTTTGGGCGTAGCTGACACGAAGCAAGGTAGACCAATACTCATACGGCCCACGTTGATGGGGTGGAAGCCATCAACGTCTTTCCGTGGGTCTACGGCCTCGATAATCTTCTGCTCGTCGATATGCTTGGGCAGAGGTAGCTGTACGATGAAGCCCGTAACATCGCTGTCGGCATTGAGGCGTGCAATAGTGTCTAGTAGCTCCTGCTCGGAGACTGTGTCCTCGAAGCGAATGAGCGATGAGCGGAAGCCCACCTCAGCACAAGTCTTTATCTTGGCTGCTACATAAGTCTCGCTGCCTCCGTCGTGTCCTACGAGGATAGCGACTAGGTGCGGTGCTGACTTGCCTGCCTGT
>CAMBHQ010000225.1 GCA_945867245.1 uncultured Porphyromonas sp. | reverse complement strand
CTCCGTGCCTGTGGTGATATTGCCCCACTGGTCGCTACCGCCCATCTGTAGGCGACAGTTCTCGTGGCGATATAGGTGCAGATAGTCGTAGCCCTGTAGCAACTGGTAGCTAAACTCGGTGAAGGACATACCCTCACCACTCAGACGCTTCTTGACGGAGTCCTTGGCCATCATGTAGTTTACTGTGATGTGCTTACCGATGTCACGGATGAAGCCTAGGAAGCTGTAGTCTTTGGTCCAGTCGTAGTTATTGACGAGCTTAGCGGCGTTGGGCGCATCGCTATCGAAGTCTAGGAACTTAGACAACTGGCGCTTGATACCTGCTATATTCTTGGCGAGCGTTTCCTCGTCTAGTAGGTTGCGCTCGGCACTCTTCATAGAGGGGTCCCCAATCATACCCGTAGCACCACCGATTAGCGCTAGGGGACGATGGCCACACTGCTGTAGATGGCGAAGCATCATCACGCCCACTAGGTGGCCAATATGTAGTGAGTCTGCCGTCGGGTCTATACCTACATAACCAGATACACGTTCTTTGAGGAGGTACTCCTCTGTCCCTGGGAACATATCGTGTATCATACCGCGCCAGCGGAGCTCTTCTACGAAATTCTTCATATCTCTATCAGTGTAATTAGTCTATATCAGTATATATTACAATAGTCTCGCAAAGTTAATACTATCCAATGAATGCACAAGAATGCCTCCGAGCGAGCGCCTAGGCTAAAACGGATAGTACAGACGCTAGTGAACAGGTGTACACCTATTAGTGAACGAGCGTGCACTAGGCTATGATATGACCCTCGGACTATTGCCCGCCCTTGGTCTGCGTATAGCCTAGCTCTAGCAAAAGCTGACGCACACGAGCACGATGGTCGCCCTGTACGAGTATCTCGCCATCCTTGGCACTACCACCTACGCCACACTTAGTCTTGAGCAGCTTGCCTAGGGCCTGCAGATCGTCCTGCGTACCGACGAAGCCCTCGACGAGCGTAACCTCCTTGCCGGCCCGTTGCTTCTTGCTCAGACTAATGCGCAGACGCTGCTGCTGTGGGGGTAGCGTAGTGGCTTCCTCTGCCTCGTCTGTAATGTATTGATAGTCGGGATTGGTACTGTAGAGTACCCCGAGGCGGTCTTTCCAATCTGCCATGCTATTATGCGTATCTAATAATAATGAGTAAATTTGTATCAATCAAACTACAAAGTTAATATGTCAGTAGAAGTAAGGCAAATCCATAGTGAGGCGGACATGCGCAAGTTCGTAGAGTTTAACCTCAAGTTATATAAAGGTAACCCCTACCACGTTCCTGGACTTATAAAGGACGAATTGGGGACCCTCAATCCTCGTACTAATCCGGCCTTCCAGTTCTGTGAGGCTGCTTACTTCCTCGCCTACCGAGACGGCGAGATAGTAGGGCGCATAGCGGGTATTATCAACCACAGAGCCAACGAAACATGGAATCAGAATAATGCTCGCTTTGGCTTCGTAGACTTCATCAATGACGACGAGGTCGTAGATGCCCTATTCGACGCTGTCATCAAGTGGGCCAAGAAGCACAAGAAAGATATGCTACAGGGACCTATGGGCTTCACGGACCTCGACCACGAGGGAATGCTCGTAGAAGGCTTCGACCAAATAGGCACGATGGCAACTATCTACAACTATGCCTATTACCCACATCAGCTGGAGCGCCTCGGCTTTATCAAGGACCAAGACTGGAAGGAGTTTAAGATTATGATACCCGATGCTATCCCCGAGAAGCATCAGCGTATCAGCAACATCGTACGACAGAAGTACGGACTCAAGACCGTGAAGTTCCGTACCCGCAAAGAGGTAGAGCCTTATGCGCACCGTATCTTCGAAACGCTCAACCAAGCCTATTCGGTACTATATGGCTTCTCCGAGCTTAGCAAGGAGCAGATTGACTACTATGTCAAGCAGTACATACCGATGATACATCTAGACTTCGTAACGCTCATCGTACGCGAGTCGGATGACAAGGTAGTGGCCTTCGCCATCACTATCCCCAACCTCAGCCGTGCCCTACAGAAGGCCAGGGGTAAGATGTATCCCTTCGGCTGGTTCCACCTCGCTAAGGACCTATATATGAAGGGCAACCCCGTCGTAGACCTATACCTCATCGGCGTTATCCCCGAGTATCAGAATAAGGGCGTCAATGCCCTACTCTTCGATGACCTAATCCCCGTTTTCCAAAAGGCAGGCATCAAGTACGCCGAGAGTAACCCCGAGTTAGAGACCAATGCTGCCGTACAGATGCAGTGGAACTACTTCGAGCGTGTACACCACAAAACCCGTCGCGCCTATATCAAGGAGATTTAGTAGCACAACTCTAGCACAGACACTACGATGACCTACCAAGAGGCTATCGACTATCTATTCACTGCTACGCCCGTCTACCAGCATGTTGGGGGGGCTGCTTATAAGCCAGGGCTTGCCACTATGCAAGCCCTGGATGCGTATTACGGGCATCCCCACAGGCAGTACCAGTGCATCCATGTAGGCGGCACCAATGGTAAAGGTAGTACCTCGCATACCCTAGCCGCCGTATTGCAGTGCGCGGGCTATAGCGTGGGGCTATTTACATCCCCCCACCTCGTAGACTTTCGTGAGCGTATTCGGGTCAATGGCGAGATGATTAGCGAGGACTATGTCTGTCGCTTCACCGCCCAGTGCCGAGATTTGGTCGATCAGTTTAGTCCGTCCTTCTTCGAGCTCAGCTCTATGATGGCGCTATGCTACTTCGCAGAGCAAAAAGTAGATGTAGCCATCATAGAGGTAGGCCTAGGGGGACGACTAGACTCCACTAATATCATCAGCCCACTCTGCTCTGTGATTACCAACATCAGCCTAGACCACACGCAGTATCTCGGCTCTACGCT
>CAMBHQ010000224.1 GCA_945867245.1 uncultured Porphyromonas sp. | reverse complement strand
CTGGCGCTTAGTGGAGTCCTGCATCTTTTGGGCGAACTCATCTACACTTGCTCCTACATCACCCCCGTTATCACGCAATAATTGATATAGCTCTTTCAGCTTCTGATTGTTATTTGTACTCATAGTATTTGTTACGTTTGATACCCCATGTTGTTCCAGCCATCCTAGCGCTCCTAGGCACTCTAGGCTAAACTAGCAACCTAGATCTTAAAACCCTCTGCAAAACCCTTCTTAGGTCCTTTATTGGCCTCCGCTTGTGCCTTAGCATCCGCCTGTCTCTTCTTCTCCGCCTCGGCTTGCCTCGCTTGTGCCGCCCTAGCATCCGCCTGTGCTTTGGTCTGAGCCTGCCTATACGACTGCACTTCCTCAATCTGACTTTGTCGCATACCACTCCCCAGCATATACCCACCTGTGCCTCCTAGGGCTTCTATCGCCTTCTGCTGCAGATGAGCGTTATTATGTAGCGCCGAGGCTATCGCCATACGCTTCTGCTCCGGTGTCAATCCCCCAGACGAAGGCATAGCACCAGGGGTAGTATTATTCCCCTTATACGCTGCTCGATAATTCGCCTTTGTACCCTCTGGCAAGTGCTGCCACATTACCTCGGTCCAGCTATCCACTAAGTGATTAGGTACAAACACTCCTCGACCATCCTGACCAAACACAAAGCTCTTACCATTAGAGCTACCTCGGCTACCACCTCCGCCTATGGACGACGACTCAGAGCGAGTACCAGCGCCTCCGCTAGCACCTCCGCCAGACTTAGACGCTTGATAGTCGGCCCTCTGCCAGCCATGACGTTCTGCCTCTCGGGCATCAGCCCTACTAGAGAGGCTCATACGATGATTGCTCTCCTTAAGGCCTTGCTTATATTGCTCCTCACGTATCTTATACTCCTTATCATAGCGCTCATCACCGACCTTGTCTCGCTCCTTCCGATACGCTTGCTCTACATTCCAGCGTCTGCCGTTCTCATCGAACTGCTCTCGCCAATTCTGCTGCTGTAGCTCCGCCTGACCCTGCCTAAACGCAAAGTCCCTATCCGCATTAGCCTGTTGCTTGTCCATCTCCAGTGCCCTGCGGTAGCCCGCTTCCCACTCCCTGCGCTCTGCCTCGCGCTTTGCCTGTAGCTCCTTCCACCGTTGCTGGTTACGTGCAGACAACTGCAGACGAGACTGGTCTACATTAGGCGCATACCTAGTCGTATAGTACAGATTAGACAAAGCCGAGATACCATCACCGAGAGCCGATAGCACCTCCCTAGATTTCTGACGTCGTAGCTCCTTGCGTAGCTCCTCTGCACTCGGAGGACTATACGGCGTATGCTCTCGGTAAATATCTACATAGCTCTTGACCGGTGCTTGTGCCTCCTTAGGAGCGACACTGCCAGCAACCCCAGATTGAACCTGCACACCCGCACTCTGACCTTGCCCCTGAGCAGGGGTAGCACCCCCAGACTCCTGTGTGCCCATAGGACGCTTGTCCTCATTCATCATACTCGCCATAGCTACTTCAGTTTTGCCAACGTGTTAAACCCTGTACTCGAGTCTATATCCAGAGACGATAGCTTAGGCATCTGCACACCTGTCGTACTGCCCAGTGACGAGTTTGTATTCCCAATATCTGCCGAGGCTATCCCGCCCGCAGCGCTTAGTAATCCTGCTGTCGCCTGTGCTGTCGCCTGTGCGCGACCCTGCTCTATATTCGCCAGCTGGTCAAGACCTGCGTTCTTGTTCTGTAGGTACTGCTGCTCTACAGCATCCCTGCGCTGCTCACCTTGGGCTACGATACGGCTTGCCGTCTCCGCTAATGCCTCATTGCCCGCACTCTGCATATTCGCTACACTCTCCTCGCTACTGCCCATCACAGACTGCACGCCCTGTGCCTGCTGATTACGCTTGCGCAGTAGCTCCTGTGTCTTAGTAAGCATACGCTGGGCATCTGCCCGCTGTGTCGCATCCTCATTATACCTGCGGTCAAACCACTGCTGATTCTCCCTGAGCTTCTGCTCCTGATAAGCCTTAGCCTTCTTTGCCGCGCGACTAGCCTGCATACCCCCGAAGATAGACCCTGCTATCCCCAAGCCCGCTCCTATAAGTGTCCCTATCATAGATTATTAGATTTAATAGATATTCATTCCTCGCAAAGCTAAAAACCTAACTTTGTTACACTCGTATATGTATTAACAAACTATGATTTTATGGCTAGAGGAACTAAAACAGGCGGACGACAAAAGGGTACGCCAAACAAAACAACCGCCGAACTAAAAAGCGTGATAAACAAGCTAATCGGAGACTACCAAGACAGCGGACAGATGGCGCAGGACCTTATGAGTATCGAGGACCCTAGAGAACGACTCACAACCGCCTGCAAACTTATGGAGTACGTAATACCTAAGATGAGAAGTGTCGAGACTGATGTGCACCTCGACAACGATGGCACACAGACCCTAATGGACAAACTAAAGGAATTATCACAGACCTAATGCACAATAGAGGCAGGCTCCTAGACCACCTAGCGCCCCACACATAGGAACTCTAGCCCAGCAAGTTTTCTAGGGATACTATAGCTCCTAGGGATACTAGTACTAGCACCCCTATAAACGAACGTGAGACGAGAGGTTGCCCAATCGTCTCACGCCAGCAGGACTTTTGTCGAAAGCTTTTACAAAGGAATTTGGTCCGTTGTGTGCCTGCCACTTGCAAAGGTAGGCAATTGCCACCAGCCAAGCAATAGCGCCCCCCAAAAAGACCGAAAAAAAAACTCCACAATACCCCCCCCCTAAATTTTTAGGGGCTTCAGGTTTTCTTTGTATCTTTGCGGTATAAAGATGAGGGGAAAGGCCCCAAGTCAAAAGTCGAAAGCAAACCAATAAAAACAAAGGAACAATGGAAAAGAA
>CAMBHQ010000223.1 GCA_945867245.1 uncultured Porphyromonas sp. | reverse complement strand
AGAGCTCTGATGGATGGCACGTCTACAGATCCTGATCTCCTAGAGCCTATCGATGTGCGCCAGTCGGACTACGAGCTACAACCTCAGGAGCTACTGCTACCTATAGATATCGACTCCTCTCAGCTACAGGCAGTATTGGATGCTGGGAGGGGGCGTAGCTTTGTCTTGCATGGTCCTCCGGGGACTGGTAAGTCTCAGACGATTACGAATATGATAGCCTATGCCCTCTCTCAGGGTAAGCGTGTGCTCTTCGTGGCAGAAAAGATGGCAGCCCTGAGTGTGGTACAGAGCCGTTTAGAACGTATAGGACTCGGAGCCTTTTGCCTAGAGCTACACTCCAACAAGGCTACCAAGAGTCATATACTAGAGCAGCTAGCACGTCCGCTAGACTTGACAGCTCAGAACACCCCAGAGCGTAGTGCTAGCACCAATGCTACGCTCTATGAGCAGCGTAGGCGCTTAGCTTCGTATGTAGAGGCATTGCATCGCAAGCAAGACTCTGGCTACTCGCTCTACGAGTACATAGAGGCCTATCAGGAACTAGAGAGTAAGGGAATCGAGCCGATAGGAGTGGCGCGTTACGCAGAGCTGGACGCTCTACAGCTAGGACAGATAGAGGATGAATTGAAGGCCTTGGATATCATCTACTCCATCACAGGTTCGCCTCATGGTCATCCTTTGTCCATTCTAGATACCGCAGGTAAGGCAATGATTGCTGCTCCAGAGCTAAAGCAGCGGTTGGAATGCTGTCGCAAGCATTTACCAGAGCTAGAGACCTTGCGTCGCGAGCTGTCCGAGTTGTTGGGCATCGAGCTGGATGATAGTCGTGCTTGCCTAGAGCACAGCTTGCAACTATTCAAGCAATTGCTCAGCGAGCCAGAAGTTGTCTGGTCTGGTCATGACCTTAGTTTCTACGCAAATGAAGAGCGAAGTCTCGCTTGGAACATTGCTGTCAAGGCCACGGAGATAGAGGAAGCTGTAGCTGCTGCTATAGAGACTTGGAATATCAAGCACAATAAGTCTGGCCGTTCGCTCGACGATACACGTATTGCGGAGGCTTGGCAGCAGGCAGAGGCAGTGTGGTTCTTGCCTCGCTATTTCCGCAAGAAAGCACTACTAAAGTCTCTGCGTACCGAGCTGAGCAATGCTCTACTAAGCGAGAAGGAGCTCAGTGAGTTGGTTCAACTAAGCAGGGAGCGAGAGGAGCGGAAGATGCAGGCTATAGAAGCAACTGCAGCAGAACTACGCCCCTTCTGTGGTAATGATATGCGGCCGACTGCCGATGTTCGTAAGCGCTACGAGCATGTCTTAGCCCTACGTGCTGCTTTGTATGGGCTAGCTAAGAGTAGCAGCCGCAATGGTCTGGAAGATATCCTACATAACCTACGCTATGGGCTACCTCAGCAAGTATCGGTGCTACAGGCTCTGGCCCGCAGTGGTCGTACAGCGCTCCGCAACTATTTCGCTACAGAAGAGCAATTGGCAGCCTGGGCAATCCTTCGGACACCACAGACAGCTTATGTCGCTACACTAAAGCAGAAGCTAGGGCTAGCTATAGAGGCTCTATCTGGTCTACGCGACTGGCGTCGATGGTGCGAGCATCGTGCTGAGTTGGAGACTAGAGGTTTCGGAGTTTTTATCGAGGTGTTAGAGTCTACATCTTTAGCTCCGGAACCAGCTTACCGCAGTATGTGCATGGGCATATATCGGGCTTGGATAGAGCGACTAGTCGTCGAGGATAGGGCATTGTCTACCTTCAATGGTTTGCTCTTCGAGGATATAGTGAAGCGCTATCGTCAGTCAGTACGTAGCTTCCAGGAGCTGTCCAAAGCTGAGCTGCAAGCACGCCTTGTACAGCGCCTACAGCAGGGATTCGAGAGCGAATGTAGTAATGAACTAACCTTCCTAAAACGTACCCTCGGGAACAAAGGCAGGGGCAAAGCTATGCGTGATATCCTATATGCGATACCCAAGCTGTTGCCACGCCTAGCACCCTGTATGCTGATGAGTCCTATTTCGGTTGCACAGTATCTGAGTTTAGAGGGGGAGAAGTTTGACTTGGTGATCTTTGACGAAGCGTCACAGATGCCTACGAGCGAAGCAGTAGGAGCTATTGCTAGGGGTAACAGTCTCGTTGTCGTAGGAGACCCTAAGCAGATGCCTCCTACTAGTTTCTTCTCTAATCAGCAAATAGAGGACGAACTCGCCGGTCTGGATGATACCGAGAGCATTCTAGATGAGTGTATTGCTCTGTCCATGCCCGAGTACTATCTGTCTTGGCATTATCGCAGTAAGCACGAAAGCTTGATTGCCTTTAGCAATACTCACTACTATCAGGACAGGTTATATACCTTCCCCTCTGTTGATGACCAGGCTTCGAGAGTTCGACTTATCCCGATTGCGGGTACGTATCAGAAGGGTAGCACTCGCAACAATAAGGCAGAGGCAGAAGCTGTCGTTAACGAGATCATACGTCGCCTCGAGGATGCTGACCTTCGGCGACGCAGCATAGGCGTGGTTGCCTTCAATCAGAGCCAGCAACACCTTATCGAAGACTTACTGATGGCCACATTAGGGAAGCGAAAGGATTTAGAAGCTTATGCCTTGCAGAGTGATGAGCCTATTTTTGTGAAGAATCTAGAGAATGTGCAGGGAGATGAGCGTGATGTAGTGCTGTTCTCTGTCGGCTATGGACCAGATAAGAATGGAAATGTCTCTATGAACTTCGGCCCTCTCAATCAGCAGGGAGGGGAGCGTCGTCTCAACGTAGCTGTTTCTAGAGCGCGTTATGAGATGCTGGTATTCTCATCTATGACGAGTAAAGATATAGACCTCAAGCGAAGCAAAGCCAAGGGAGTCGAAGGCCTAAAACTTTTCTTAGAGTTTGCTGAGCGTGGTACTATCCCT
>CAMBHQ010000222.1 GCA_945867245.1 uncultured Porphyromonas sp. | reverse complement strand
TCCTGCCAGTTATCGCAGCCTTTGGCGGGATGATAATGCCAGTATTGTGCTTTTTCGCTATTATGCACGAGGGGCCAGGGGCCGGTGGTGCGGCTATTCCTATGGCTACGGATATTGCTTTCGCCTTGGCTCTGATTGGCGCCCTAGGCAATCGAGTCCCTGCCGCACTGCGTATCTTTATTATGGCGCTTGCGGTGGTAGATGATATTGGGGGGATTATTGTTATTGCCACATTTTACAGCAGTGGCGTGTCGTGGGGACCTCTGATGATTGCCTTCGCAGTACTCGCACTCATTGCTTTCTGTGGTAAGTCGGGCGTGGACCATCCAGGCTTCTATATGCTGATGTTCTTCGTCGTATGGCAGCTATTCCTCCTCTCGGGCATCCATACGACTATTGCGGGGGTGCTGGTGGCGCTCTGTGTGCCTATGACGACGAAGGTGCGCATAGATAATCTGCAATTAGCACTTCGAGAGCAGTTTGCCTCTTTTACCGAGAATCACAAAGAGGGGAAGGGAGCCCTTGTGCTCTCGCACGAGCAACTGCAGCTGACCAGTGGTCTGCGCAATACACTTAGTCGCTCGGTAAGTCCTGTGCAGACGATAGAGCATATGCTCTCACCGATTGTCTCGTACTTTATCCTGCCTGTCTTCGCCTTCGTTAATTCGGGTGTATCCTTTGCAGACATCTCTAGTGATGGCTTGATGGGGGTTCCTTTGGCGATATTCTTGGGCCTCTTCGTGGGTAAGACGGTAGGTATCTCGCTCTTTACTTGGGTGGCTATCAAGCTCGGCATCAGTCCCTGGCCGACAGGTATGAATCTCCGTCGTCTGCTCCCGCTGAGCGTCTTCGGAGGTATTGGCTTTACGGTGTCGCTCTTCATTGCCTCGCTCTCTTATGGTGCTGGACACGAGGACTTGCTCAATCAAGCTAAGCTAGGTATCTTCGCTGGGACGATTGCCTCTGGGCTAGTAGGCTATCTCTGGCTTAATGCCGTACTGGGCAAGAAGGAGCTCAGCGAGCCTGCGTCAGAGCAGGAATAATGAGGCTCTAATATCCCCATTAGCTAGGGGATGTAGATGTGACGATATGAGGCTTTGTCTGCCCTGATGCGACTTCTAAAGTTGGCAAAGGGGCAGACAAAGCCTTTCGTTTATCTGCTATGTGCTGGAAAAATCGTTACTTTGTAGGCTCATAGGTGCTAATAAGGAAGTGAACCTAATAATTGACCAAGGCAACTCCGTCTGCAAGGTGGCCGTCTACGGGGCGGGCAAGCAGCAGATGTCTACCTGCGTATCGGACCTCAATGAGTCTATACTTAGGGAGATATCCTTGCGTTATAGTGATATACGGGCTCTGATATATAGCAGTGTGTCCTCGCGGCCCTGTCCCGACTTCGGTGCCTACTTCGCAGCGCTCGAGCAGGTCGTTCTACTGGCGGCAGATACGCCAGTACCCGTGGAGGTCGCTTACGATCGTAGCTCGCTCGGGAGCGATCGCCTAGCAGCTGTAGTAGGCGCTCATCATTTGACACGTGGGGAGCGTCCTGCCCTCGTTATCGACGCTGGTACGGCCGTTACCTATGAGTACATCGCAGTAGGTGGTCGTTACCTCGGGGGGAATATTGCCCCAGGGCTTTGGCTGAGACTCAAGGCGCTGAATAGCTTTACCAGTCGCCTGCCACTTATCGATGAGCTGCCCGAGGCAGGCGTGGAGGCTTATGGCCGAGACACCCGCTCTGCTATGCTCTCTGGCTGTCTGCTTGGCTTGGAGCGCGAGGTGGCTGGCTATATAGAGGATATGCAGCGCCATCATCCCGAGGCATATATATATATGACGGGTGGTGATGCGCCCCTTTTGGCAGAGCGTCTGGAGGCTTATCAGGTGCAGGTGGTACCTGAGCTGGTGCTGCTGGGCCTCAATGAAATACTAGAGTATAACAAGATATAAACGAGATAGATGAGTATCAAAGTAAAAGTTAGCGCTTGGCTACTTGGCCTCAGCACGCTCCTCGGGGCGTTTACAGAGGCTAGAGCCCAGGTGTCGGACGAGCGTTCGCCCTACAGTCGCTATGGTTATGGCGCCCTACAGGGTGGTGGCACAGCGGGTAATCGTGCCCTAGGCGGTCTAAGTATAGGCCTGCGTGATGCCTTGATTACCAATCCTGGCAACCCCGCCTCGTACACTTCGGTAGACTCCTTGACCTTCATCTTTGATTTGGGTGTTTCGGCGCGCTATGCCTTCCTACAGGAGGGTAGTAATAGCGATAGTCGTCTGCTCGGGAACCTCGACTACATATCTATGCTTTTCCCCCTGGGCAAGCGTATGGCTATGAGTGCGGGGATTATGCCACTGGCCACTACGGGCTATTCCTTCGGGAGTAGGGCTGCGATGGGTGGTGATGCCAATAGTGATTACTTCGTGCGCTCTTACTCGGGACATGGCTCCTATAATCAGCTGTACTTAGGTGTGGCTGGGCGTACTTTCGGGGGGCTGCATCTCGGTGTGAATGCAGGCTTTGTCTTCGGGCATAGCAAGCAGGAGCGTCAGGTAGCCTACACGACGGTAGGGGCGCTCAATCGTGTCAATACGAGTAATCTACATCTGCGTGGCTTCAAGTTTGACCTTGGTGCGCAGTATGAGCTAAAGCTCGATAGCCTCGGCCAGCGTAGTCTGGTATTCGGTGCTACCTATACCCCAGGCTATCGCTACAAGAGCGAGCTGACAGCGGGGAGCTACGAGTCGGAGTCTGGCTCTAGCGCTCTGAAGGAGCTCACGAGCGAGCAGCTTACGGATGGCCGTTATACTATGCCCGACCAGTTTGGGCTAGGACTTAGCTACCGCAAGGCTGGGCATTATATGTATGGCCTAGATGTGCGTTATAGCACCTGGAAGCAGGCGGATTTTC
>CAMBHQ010000221.1 GCA_945867245.1 uncultured Porphyromonas sp. | reverse complement strand
GAGGTAGATATCGGGGTCGGTAAGGCTCACGTTGGGGCGTTTGCCAGCTTTACTGCGCCAGTAGTCCACGAGGGCATCTTTGGCACGATAGCCTACATATTTACTATGCGTAAAGCTATCCGAGAAGACCGTCGTATCGATAACGAAAGATTGATCGACACGCATCACTGTATCCCAAGGGAAGACAACTAGAGCCTCGTATAACTCGTCGGGGTTATTGGCTCTGAAGGTATGTACAGGCTTGAGGATACGCAGAGCTGTGCGTAGGCGCAGGTTCGCTTTATAGAGCATACACTTGTCGCCCGTGAAGGAAACAGCACGGCGCCCGAGCTCGATGTCCTGGGCGCCTAGCTGCTCTAGCTCGCGTGCCAAGACGTCCTCCAGATTGTGGAGGGTCTTGGCAATGAGTCGGTATTGCTTAGCCTGCATTAGATGCCTAGTTCTTGACGGATTTGGGCAATCTTAGCGAGGCATTCCTGCTCGGCAACGGCGAGGTTCTCTAGGCTATCTGCGGTACTGCGTACGCCGACGTAGAACTTAATCTTGGGCTCAGTACCCGAGGGGCGTATAGAGACCTTGGTACCGTCTAGGGTCTTGTATTGTAGCACATTGCTAGTGGCAGGCATATGCAGCTGGAAGGTCTCGCCCTTATCGAGCCACTTGCCCTCTAGCTTGGCATAGTCTAGAACCTCTGTTACGGGGCTACCTGCTAGGCTCTTGATGGGATTCTCGCGGAAGGCGCGCATCATCGCCTCGATCTCCTCGGCACCACTCTTGCCCGTATGCACTACGCTAATGCCCTGCTCTTTGTAGAGGCCGTAGTCGAGGTATATCTGCTGTAGGAGCTGGTAGACGCTGAGGCCCTTGTCGGCAGCCCAAGCTGCCATCTCGCAGAACATGGTACAGGCCGATACAGAGCTCTTATCGCGGATGAAGTCTTCGCGTAGGTAGCCGTAGCTTTCCTCGCCCCCACCGATGTAACGGAGCTTACCCTCATGCTTGCGGATAACATCAGCAATCCACTTGAAGCCCGTATAGCAGTCAAACATCTTGACCTCATTCTTGTCCGCAATAGCCTTGATAAGTTCGGTCGTTACGATGGTCTTCACGACGTAGTCCGTAGCCTCTAGCGTGCCGGCCTCCTTGCGCTGAGTGATAGCGTAGTAGGTCAGCATAGCGCACATGTCGTTACCGTTTATTAGGACGATCTTGCCCTCATTATCACGCACGGCTACGCCCAGACGGTCTGCGTCGGGGTCTGAGGCTAGGACGAGGTCTGCACCTGTCTCCTCAGCGCGCTTGATAGCGAGCTCTAGAGCCGCAGACTCCTCGGGATTGGGCGAGACTACAGTCGGGAAGTCTCCGCTCACTACATCCTGCTCGGGGACGTTGATGATATTGGTAAAGCCGACCGCACGCAGAGCCTCTGGGATAAGACGCACGCCCGCCCCATGGATGGGTGTGTAGACGATCTTGAGGTCGTGATGGCGCTGCACGCTATCCTTGGCTTCGCAGAGCTCGGCCACACGAGCGATGAACTTCTTATCCATCTCCTCGCCGATTAGCTCGATAAGGCTTTCGTTGGGCGTGAACTTGATGTCCTCTGCCCCCTTAATCTTGTTTACCTCCACAATGATATTGCGGTCGTGTGGGGCTATAATCTGCGCGCCATCGCTCCAGTAGGCCTTATAGCCGTTGTATTCCTTGGGATTGTGGCTCGCTGTAATCATCACACCGCTCTGACAGCCTAGTTCGCGGATAGCAAAAGACACCTCTGGCGTAGGACGTAGGCCATCGAAGAGATATACCTTGATGCCGTTGGCAGAGAATACCTCGGCCGTGATGCGGGCGAAGAGGGCGCTATTATTACGGCAGTCGTGGCCAATGGCAACGGCAATTTGCTCGAGCCCAGAGAACTCCTGGCGGAGGTAGTTGGCCAAGCCCTGTGTAGCAGCTCCGACCGTGTACTTATTCATGCGGTTGCTCCCTACGCCCATGATACCACGCAGGCCACCGGTACCAAACTCTAGGTCCCTATAGAAAGCCTCGATGAGGTCGTTGGGATTCTCATTGTCGAGGAAGGCCTGCACTGTCTGACGTGTCTCTGCGTCGTAACTCTCGGCTAGCCATGTCGTAGCTTTGGCACGTACCGAGAGGAGCAATTCGTTCTGTTCCATATCCTATATATCTTATGTATTTAGTATCTAGTAGACAAAGGTAGTCAAAATCTAGGGCTGTAGCACAATCCCTCCTAGTGGACGATGCCCGCCTAGTAGGGGGACGGAGGTTGCAGGGGACACTTCTAAGCAAAGCGTGCATACAGCATCACACAGATATTCGCTACCTTTGCAAAATATTCGGAATATTTTACCCTATGAGGAGTTTTATCAAAGCACTATGCCTAGGGCTAGTGTTAAGCACCACAATACCAAGTCTAGAGGCACAGGCACGTCGCCGTGTGCTAGAGCATCAGGTACGAGAGAGCGAGACAGTATATAGTATCGCTCAGCGCTATGCCACCAAGGTCGACAAGGTCTACGAGCTCAACAGCTGGGCCAAGAATGGCATCAAGCCAGGAGACAAGCTCATTATATATACGGGAGCGGATTACAAAGGCGATACGGCCACCAAGCCCACGACGCCCCAGACGGCTACACAGCCCGCTAAGCCTGAGCCCAGCACACCACGGAGCAAGGGCGGGCAACACACTATAGAGGCAGGCGAGACACTCTATCGTATAGCACGCACCTACGGCATCACCGAGGAACAGCTCATACGTGCTAATCCGGGCATCAGTGCTACTAACTTCCCTATCGGCACAGTACTCCGTATCCCCCGTGCCGACAGCACAGAAACGGCCACAACGCCTAACGCTGGCAGCAGCAAACGAGACAGCATTGAGGCACCC
>CAMBHQ010000220.1 GCA_945867245.1 uncultured Porphyromonas sp. | reverse complement strand
TTATTACACCATATAAAAGTTTTTTGATGCAGATTATTATTGGGCAGTAGTTCCCAGTCCAAGAAAGGCAATAGCACCACCTGATAGGCTAGGCCCTTAGCCTTATGGATGGTCAGGATGTTGATTTTATCGCTAGCATCCCCCATCGGCAAGCTCAGAGAGCTCCCCTTGGCCTCCCACATATCGATGAAGTCTGATATATCCAACGAGAGGTCCTGCTGATAGCTTAGGGCTGTATCGAGTAGCATAATCACATGCGGATATTCCCCAGGGTCGTCGTAGTGCTCTTTGTAACGTACGATAATATCCTCTAGCGTCTCGTAGAGGCTCTTACGGCCAGCCTTCGTTAGCTCATCGAGCTCCTCTTCGCTGATTTTCCGCCCTATAAGCTCTTGGGAGAAATGCTGTAGCTTGACCAAGCACTCCTTATCGCCTGGCCTGAGCATACAGGTCAGCACCGCCATCGTAAAGTTCACCGAGAGCGCATCGGTGGGTGCGAGCGAGTCGAGCGAGACGAAGGCAAACTCGCCCGTCACTCCAGACGCCTTCTCAGCCTCCATGAGCAACTTAGCAACGAAAGCCGCCTCCTCTCGCTTACGCACGATGATGCCGATATCGCCCAGAGCATAGCCTCGCTTCTTGAGCAGACGTATCTGCTCTGGCAGCTGGACACTCAGCAGAGACGAGCGCTCCGGCACTACGCCCTCAGCATCCTCAGCCTCAGAGACTGTAGCCACATCGGAGAGCAGGACCTTGTCGTTACCCTTATCGAAGTGGTGAACGCATACATAGCCCTTGTGCTTCCGCTGACTATTCTGGGCTACATCGGCATAGTTGGCACGGAATATACCGAGCCACTTCTCGAGCAGGGCAGAGCGCTCTGGGCTAAGTCTAAGTTCCGAAACGAAGTCCTCGTACTGACAAGAGAGCTGCTCGACCAACATCGGATAGAGCGCGTTATTAAACTCCACAATCTCTCGGGCCGAACGCCAGTTATCCTCCATCGGCACACTCTGCACGTTCCAGGCCTGCGGCCCCGAGCCCTCAGACGCCGAGACACTACCCTCTGCACGACCACCTTGGTTATTGAGCTTTCCGAGCTGGGTACTATCCGAGCCACGCCAGCGGTAGATACTCTGCTTGACATCCCCCACGATATAGCAGTCCTGAGGATAATCTTGACCCTCGGCAAGGCTGTTGTCCAGAAGTGGCCGGAAGTTGGAGAACTGCGCACTACTCGTATCCTGAAACTCATCAATCATATGATGCTTGATTTCCGTACCTATGCGCTCGTAGAGAAAAGGCACTCCGCTCTCGTCCTGCAGTAGCTCATATATGAGGCTAGGCGTATCCGCTAGGAGTAGATAGTTATTGTTCTGCTGGTCGGCCTTGAGCTTGGCATCGATAGCGCTCAGTAGGCCGAAGGAGGGCAAATGTCTGTAGATTACCTTGCATGTAAGATAGTCCTTAATCAGAGCTTCATAAGCCTCTAGAGCTCGCGTTATGGCAGCGAAGTCTACGTATCTTCGGGCTGCTGCTATATTCCCTTTGGCAAATAAGGTCTCGGGATCCTCTAGAGCTTGACTGTACCTCTTGGGGCGCAACTTTTTGAGGTCAGATATCTCAGAGAATTTCTCCCCTCCCAGAATCTTATAGAATACCCCCAAGCCCCCATCTTCTTTATAAGAGAGCTGGAGGTTTGCCTCTAGGGCGGGGCTGACTAGTCCTAGTACTTCCTGAGCAATATCCTTAGCTTGCTGATCAAATCCGCTCAGCTTCTCGCCGAGGTCGTGGTACATCTTCTGCACCTCCTCGACCGTAGGGAAGCCTCGCCCCCCACCAGAGCTCCGACGTCCGTAGATAGCACGCACCTTGTCCTGAAACAGCTCTCCGGCCAAGGTCTGGAAGTTTGACATTAGCCTCGACGAACGGCTCCCACTAGCATCATCTAGTGATAGCTCTTTTATCCAGCGTAGCACCGGCGAAGCCCCCCCTCGATACTGCTCATCGACGAGGACAGCCTGACAGGCTGCCTCTAGGGCCTCTTTACCATTCAGCTCTATCCTAAAGCCACCCGAGAGATTGAGGTCTCGAGCGAATAAGCGGAGTACCTCCTGAAAAAAGGAGTCAATCGTACTGATACGGAAGTTACCATAGTTCAGCAGCATGGCACGCAGGCAGACTGCCGCCCTACGCTGTAGCTCCTCGACCGTAACGGACTGACCTGTACGCCGATGGATAGCCCCACAGAGCTCGCCCGACCAGTAGGCGCTCTCGGCCTCGTCCTGTGGCTTACCCAGGGCTAGGCGGTGTAGGTCCTTGAGGATACGTTCTTTCATCTCCTCGGTCGCTAAGTTGGTAAAGGTTACCGCCTGTATATGACGATAATTTCCGGGATAGCTCAGGGCTAACTCGAGATACTTGCGGGCAATAGTTGTCGTCTTACCTGCCCCCGCAGAGGCGGAGTAGACATAAAGCGTATTCTGCATATCGGCGTATGTATAGTCGTCGCTTGTTGTTTATATACCTACAAAGATACAAAAAGGGCGGGCTGTGCCATCTGCCCGAGGGAGGGGGCTAGCCCCAACATAATAACAGGGTGCATCCGCTGGCGGATACACCCTGTTATATATAGCAAAGACTCTAGGGAGACTACTTCGTCTGCTCGAGCTTGAGCGTCTGTGTAGGCTGGTCGCAGAGCTCGGCTGGGCCGAAGAACTGGATAGGACCAGGATATACATAGGCCGTCTCGATAGCCCACTCGTCACGCTTAGAGGCGAAGTACTGGAACGGAGCAGCGTCTAGACGTACTAGAGCCTTCTGAATAACAGGCTTCATAGCACCATGGCGACGCTCCATATTCATCATCATCGTCGTAGGGATACCACCGGCAATCCACTCCTCGGCAGG
>CAMBHQ010000219.1 GCA_945867245.1 uncultured Porphyromonas sp. | reverse complement strand
TAAGCGACCATGCGTCTCCGTATAGAGATGCACTATCTGATAGCGGTCGTTATAGGCGCTACGATGCAATACGATAGCACGTGTCTCGACTAGCATTTACAGATACTGACGTATTTCTAATAGGCTCTGTACCTCGTAGCGAGGCTCTACCCCAAGCTCTACAGGGCGCTCTAGACTATAGCGATTGTACCAGATGCTATCAATCCCCGCTCGGGCGGCTCCTCGTATATCTGATCCCCAACTATCACCTATCATTATAGACTCCTCTAGAGTACAGCCCATGCGCTCTAGAGCATAGGCAAAGATAAGGGGATTGGGCTTATTATAACCGACCTCATCCGAGAGTATCATCTCATCTATATAGGGACCTAGTCCACTGTGCTGCACTTTGGCATACTGCACCTCCCCGAAGCCATTCGAGAGGATACAGACCCGATATTTAGACTTCAGATAATCCATCAACTCTAGAGCCCCTGTGCAGAGCCCTGTCTTCTCTCTGATGAAGGCCATGAAGCGCTCATCAGCCGTAACCCAGTACTGCCGTTCTCCCCCTATCAACTGGGACAAGGTGGCGATTAGTTCGGAGTTTTCGGCCTCTGCCTTTAGCTCGGCATAACGATTAGCTAATGGCCTATACATACGTTGGTAGGATAACTCTGCCTTACTTACGCTCTGCTCGTTGTACTGCTCCCAGAGGGAATGGTTCACGGGATAATAGTAAGTCTCGAAGTAATCCTCAAACGAACGAAAATACCGCCCCCAATTGAGGGCGGTATATAGTTCGTAGAGGCTCTTCTTGTTATTCGACCACGTGTCCCAGAGGGTATCGTCGAGGTCTATGAGAACGAGCTTCTTATTCATCCCCTTAGTCTACCTGTATCACAAGCATCTTGGATGCAGACCAGAAAGCCTTATGGTCCTTGATGTTGAGCGTTAGATTTTTGTCGCTGTCTGAGATAAGCTCATAACTACTGCTGGGGTGGGTCGTCATCAACTTAGCCTTACGACTGTGCAGAGGTATCTGGGATAGCTTACGCTGATCTGCCGTAGTAAAGTAGCTGAGCTCAGCATTGTCCGTTACGATATTACCCCCCTGTAATAGGCGGTAGTCTTTCAGGTCGCCCTTTGTCCCGATGCAGTAGCGCACCGTATTGAGCTCATGCTCTTGCGCTGCTAGCGTAGCAGCCTGGCGAGAGGTGGCCTCATTGAGACGCTCTACATCGCTATTCAGACCTGTTACTATAGAGTCCAGGGCATTGATAGCTATGTCCTTGCGAGCTAGCTCCTCTGTAAGAGAGAGGATACGTTGCTTCTGTATCTCGAGGTCCTTCTTCAGGGCCGTGATGGTAGAGCGCAGGCGCTTGTTATCCCCTCCACTAGCCTCTAGCTTCTGCGTCAGGGCATCTAGAGCCTCACTACTAGCACGTAGCTTATCGTTGATAAGCGTCATATTGTCTTTGATACGATCCTTCTGAGTCATCGATAGCTCCTGACCAGGGCGAACGTTTATCATACCCTCCACAGTATTGATATCTTGGAAGTTAGTCAGCACAGCAGCTACTAGAGAATCCGTCTCTGCGAGGTCTTGCTCGTAACCCTCGTTAATAAGCGTCAGGGAGTCCAGCTTGGCCTGTAGTTCCTGTGTTGCCTTGTTGGCATCATTACATGCGACCAACAATAGTGCTGCAGATGCAGCTAATAGTATCTTCTTCATACTTCTATGTATTTAGAGTAATTCTATCCCAAAGATAGTGATTTCCCAATAAGTAGCACAAACTCTCCTCGTGGTGCTGTATGGGTGAAGTGCTCGATAAGTTCGGCGAGCGTACCACGCACAAACTCCTCATGCATCTTACTCAGCTCACGCGCAGCTACCGCTGGGCAATCGCCCCCACGTAATTCGGCAAACTGACTGAGGGTCTTCAGCACCCTATAGGGCGACTCATATAATATAATAGTACGCTCCTCGTCCTTGAGTGCATTGAGCCTAGTCTGACGCCCTTTCTTCTGTGGCAAGAAACCCTCGAAGACAAAGCGATCAGCAGGCAGTCCCGAGGATACCAAAGCAGGGACAAAAGCCGTTGCTCCAGGCAAACACTCTACCTCGATACCTCTGCGCAGGCACTCTCGCACCAACAGGAAGCCAGGGTCGCTGATGGCAGGTGTACCCGCATCGCTCACTAGGGCAACATCCTCGGCAGCCTCTATACGCTGACAAATTTGCTCGAGCATCTTGTGCTCGTTGTGCATGTGATAGCTCTGTAGTGGGCACTTAATTTCGTAGTGATGCAGTAGCAGACCCGAGGTACGTGTATCCTCGGCCAAAACGAGGCGTACACGCTGTAGCACCTTGAGGGCCCTCAGCGTAATATCCTCTAGATTGCCTATCGGGGTAGGCACGATCGTTAGCTTAGCCATAGCGCTTATTCTTCGAGTAGGAATACGGGGGTCGCCTTAGTACGAGGCAATACGTCCAGCATCAAATCTTTGCCCGATGGCTTACCTGCGTGCTGCTCATCACTACGCCCTACACGCAATCCCAGAGCATAGAGGCGCGACTCTACAGTCTTCCAGCAGAGCTCGGGATGGTTATTATCTTTGCTCAGGTGGCAGAGCCATACATGACGAAGCAGAGGTGTATATATATCTGCCAGCAGCTGTGCCGTATCGCTATTACATAGATGCCCACTGGGGCTAGCTACGCGCTCTTTGAGAAAGGCAGGATAGGAACCGCCCGTGAGCATCTCGTGGTCATAGTTTGCCTCTATAACCAGATACTTAGCCTCGGATGCATACCTGCGTATATCGCTAGTGATATGCCCTACATCTGTGGCCAGAGTGAAGCTAAAGTCCCCACGACGCAGATGGTAACCGTAGTTCTGTGCGCTATCGTGTGGTACCAGAAAGCTCTG
>CAMBHQ010000218.1 GCA_945867245.1 uncultured Porphyromonas sp. | reverse complement strand
CACCTCGATTTATATGCCCAATTACAGGCAACACATGAGCATATAAGTCGATAAGCCACCGCACAAATATCCAAGCATTCATTATTCAATATATCACCCTATGAGCCTAAGCAATCATATCTGCGGCCTTCTGGCTATCCTGAGTCTCAACTCGATGATAGCCCAAGAGGCGAGTAGCAAGCCAGGCCTGCCAGCGCAAGCACAACTGCGTCTAGCCCAGCAGCTACGTTACCAACAAATTCCCAC
This sequence comes from uncultured Porphyromonas sp., assembly GCA_945867245.1. Classification (GTDB taxonomy): domain Bacteria; phylum Bacteroidota; class Bacteroidia; order Bacteroidales; family Porphyromonadaceae; genus Porphyromonas. Next base: position 2,668 of record CAMBHQ010000218.1, on the reverse strand, counting down.
TCGTCCACAGCCTGCCATGACTGATAGTGTAGACCTATCGGGGCGACGCTTTAGTCCACCTAATGCCTCCCATAGTCTTGCCTTCCTGCCGCAGGAGGGCACGAGTGTACGGACCATCAAGCCCAACGACAAGGCTATATATACGACAATCGTCGATAGCACGCAGGCTCGGGCCACACAGGTCTATAGCCTCCACTTACTCCCCCGCAGCTATACCCGTGGTCAGCTCAGTATAGAGAGCAACTGCGCCTGGGAGCTGTTCTTCGACGGCTCTCCCCTCGCCTCTGGTGCAGGCGCCAAGGCTATCCACGACAGCATCCCCGCCAGTCTGCACAGCGTAGACCTATGGCCCAATAACCATCAGGTTAGCCTAGTCCTAAGCCCCAAGGCACAGACAGGGCAGAGCGATACGCTACAGCTACGCATCGGCTTCATCCCCGAGCGTGCCGACAGCGATATACGCCTACTCGTCGATGAGACCTCCTACCCCGACCTAGCCCTGATGACCTACGGCACGACCCTCGGGAGCACACGTATCTCGCCCTCCGGACGCTATACTATCCTCAGCGAACGCGAGTACAACGGCACGAAGATGATAACACGCCACTACCTCTACCAAGGTGGCAAGCGCCTTAGCGAGCTTAGTGGCGCCCTAGCCTCTGCCTCGTGGATGCCAAGCGAAGACAAGCTCTACTTCGATGAGAAAACAGCCTATGGGCGCACGCTCTACAAAGCAGACCCTACGACAGGCGAACGTATCGTGCTCGCCTACAACATCCCCGAGGGGAGCTATAGCATCAGCCCCAAGGCGAGCAAACTCATCTTCTATACCGAGAGCAAAGGGCCCGAGTACCGAAAGACCCTCGACCGCTTCCTGAGTCCCGACGAACGCATGGGGCAGTTCCGTACCCGCCACTTCCTATCGGTCTACGAGCTAGCAACGGGCGCTTACTATCCCATCACCTTTGGCAACCGCTCGACCTACCTACTCGACATCAGTAGCGACGACCAGCGTCTACTCTTCTCGACCTCTACACCCACGCCCGACAAGCTCCCGTTCTCTCGCACGGACTACTACGAGCTAGACCTACAGACCATGCAGGTAGATACCCTCTTCCTCAATACCGAGGGCATCGGCCACGTACAGTACACCAGTAGGGCAGGCTCTTACCTTGTTACAGGTTCGGCCAATGCCTTCGACTACATCGGGTCGATACTACCCAAGGGGAGCGACGTCAATACCTACGACACTCAGCTCTTCCTATACGAGCGCCCTAATCGCAGGGCTAAGGCTCTGAGCAAGGCCTTCGACCGCAATATCTCCTCAGTACGTGCCCTACGAGGCAGCTACGAGGCGCTTTTCCTAGCGGAGGAAGGCGACCGCAAGACGCTCAACCGCATAGACCTCACTTCGGGCGCTATACGCAGGCTCTCAACACGCGAGGATGTAGTGCGTCAGTACTCGGTATCGACCACGACAGGAGCTGTGGCTTATATCGGACAGAGCCTCCTCAATGCCGACCGCTTTTACCTCCTAGACGGACGCAAGCAGAGCGAACAGCTAGCCTACGACCTCTCGGCCACGAAACTAAAGCACGTAGAGCGTGGTACGGCACACGACTGGGACTGGACGGCACCCGATGGCAGCAAGATACAGGGCAGATACTACCTCCCTGCTAACTTCGACCCTACACGCAAGTACCCGATGCTCGTCTACTTCTATGGTGGCACTTCGCCCGTAAGTAGGACTTTCGAGGGGGCCTATTCGCTTGCTATGTACGCCTCTCTGGGCTACGTAGTTTATAGCCTCAATCCTAGTGGGTCTACAGGCTACGGACAGGAGTTCGCAGCCCGCCATATCAATGCCTGGGGCGACCGCACGGCTAACGAAATCATCGGTGCTGTCCGAGACTTCTGCCGTGCGCATAGCTTCGTCAATAGCCAGAAGATAGGCTGCATGGGCGCTAGCTACGGGGGCTTTATGACTCAGTACCTACAGACGCAGACCGACCTCTTCGCGGCTGCCGTTAGCCATGCCGGCATCACCTCGCTCGCCTCGTATTGGGGCGAGGGCTACTGGGGCGTAGGCTACAGCACCGTCGCCAGTAAGGGTAGCTACCCATGGAATAACCCCAAGCTCTATACCGAGCACAGTCCGCTCTTCCTCGCCGACCGTATCAAGACGCCTCTGATGCTTATCCACGGGCTGTCGGACACCAACGTACCTGTCGGAGAGAGCTGGCAGATGTTCAACGCCCTGCGCATCCTCGGCAAGCCCGTAGAGTTCGTAGGCGTTTACGGGGAGGACCATCATATCCTAGACCCACAGAAGCGCTACGAGTGGTCTGCCGCTATTATGGCTTTCTTCGCTAAGTACCTACAGGACGACTCTACGTGGTGGGATGCGATGTTCCCCAAGACCGAGCTATAGCTCGCAGCTTATCCCACTATGACCCCACTATACATCATTCCCCGCCAGGCTAAAAGCACTAGTCTGGCGGGGAATTGCTTTAGATAGCTAGGGACGACTCTAGCTCATCACTGCTGGTCGCTATATCTTACAACGTATGTAAGATGCGTTATACAGCTAGGTAGTGTCCGAAAAAAGTGTGTAAGTCCCAAGGCTTGTCTCTTTGGTGGCGACTGAAATAAGAAGAGACCTAGGCTA
>CAMBHQ010000217.1 GCA_945867245.1 uncultured Porphyromonas sp. | reverse complement strand
CATTCCTGTAGCTGAGTCTGCCGGCGCTCGGCAGCGTGTATAGTGCGGCTGGCCAGTTGGGGGAGCCGTAGGCCTAGCTCCGATAGATGACGTTGTCGCTCGGTCTGTAATAGGTAGATGGCTGTCGTGAGGCGTTGGGCCTGTTCCCTATTCTCCTGCAGGGCCTCTGCTAAGCCCTGTATCAGATACTCTGCTACGGCGGTAGGGGTCTTGAGCGCAGTGTGTGCTATGAGGTCTAATACGCTGACATCACGATCGTGCCCTATCCCGGTGATGATAGGGAGCGGGGATTGCGTACAGAAGTAAGCTAGCTGGTAGTCATCGAACGCTCTGAGGTCGCTCACCGAGCCCCCCCCGCGAATAATCACTACAGCATCGTAATGCTCTAGATGTGGTACTAGGCGATCGAGGGCGGCTATGATACTGGCCGTGGTACCCTCGCCCTGCATCTGCGCCTTGTAGAGACTGGTGTAGAACTTTAGGCCTAGGCTATTGTGCTGCAGTTGGTGCATAAAGTCCTCGTAGCCTGCCGCCGTAGGGGAGGTGATGATGGCCAGACGCTGGGTGGGTCGTGCTAGGGTGTGTAGCTTGTTGTTTTCGTAGACGCCTTCCCGCTTGAGACGTGCTATAGTCTCCTGTCTCTGGCGTGCTATCTCCCCGAGGCTGTAGTTGGTATCTATGTCATGGATAACGAGGCTCATGCCGTAGAGCTCGTGGTAGGTAACCTGTACTAGACACAGGATACTCATGCCGGAGGCTAGGGGCGGTAGCTGGGCTGTGGCAAACTTACGGCTGATATGCTCTAGGGTATTGCGCCAGATGCTGGCGCGGATACGTGCGCGTACACTCTGCCCCTGCTCTTTGTCCTCTAGCTCTAGGTAACAGTGGCCCGAGCTGCGGTTGATGTTGAGGCCCGAGGTCTCGGCCCGCACCCAGTAGCGCTCATGATAAGTAGCCTCGATGCAACGACGCACCGAGGCTACCAAATCGTACAAGCTATGGCTAGATATGTTGCTACTCATAGCCTTGTCTGTATCTGTTCATTAGAGCGCTTAGCGCTTGGGCGGATGCTGTATGCGGATATTACGGTCGAAGGCCATCTCTAGCGATATCAGAGTCTCGGTCCCCGAGATGCCATTAATCTGCTGGATGCGCTCACTGAGGATGTGTAGTAGGTCGCTGTTGTCCTTGGCATAGAGCTTAATCAGCAAGGCATAAGAGCCAGTAGTGATGTGGCACTCTACGACCTCGTCGATGAGCTTAATCTCCTCTATGACCTCCTTGAGGGCAGAGCCTTTATCGATACGAATGCCTACGTAGGTGCAGGTATTATACCCTAGTATCTTAGGGTTTATCTGATAGCCAGGGCTGGCTACGGCACCCGCAGCGATGAGGCTCATAAGGTGCTGGTTCACAGACGAACGTGATGCCTTACACTCCTCGGCCATATCCTTAATGGTAATGCGTGCATCCCTAGAGACGATATCCAAGACTTGTAAGTCTATTCGAGTTAGTTTCATGATGTTTATATGTCGCAATTGTTTATTGGGCAAAGGTAGTTAAAACTTATCATATTGCCAAAGAATAGGGTAAAATGTGTCGGATATAAGGGCTAATATCTCAAGTGTAATGCAAAAGATAGCCCGCAGTAGGGCAAATCTACTGCGGGCTTATTGTTGCTTAGGTACCAGTTTTACTTGGCGAAGCTCACGGCACGGGTCTCGCGGATAACGGTGATCTTTACCTGCCCAGGATAGGTGAGCTCATCTTGGATGCGCTTGGCAATCTCGTTGCTGAGCGTAGCGATGGTTTGGTCGTCTGTATTCTCGGCGCCGACGATGACACGTAGCTCGCGACCTGCCTGTATAGCGTAGGTCTTCACCACGCCTGGGTACGAGGCCGCTAGTTGCTCTAGGTCGTTGAGGCGCTTGATGTAGGCTTCTACGAGCTCGCGACGTGCGCCAGGACGGGCACCGCTGATAGCGTCGCAGACCTGCACGATAGGGGCAATAAGGCTCTCCATCTCTATCTCGTCGTGGTGTGCCCCTACGGCGTTACAAATCTCGGGCTTCTCCTTGTATTTCTCACAGAGCTTCATCCCTAGGAGGGCGTGTGGGAGCTCGGGCTCGTCATCGGGTACCTTACCGATGTCGTGTAGTAGCCCTGCGCGCTTGGCTTTCTTGGCATTGAGACCTAACTCGCTGGCCATGATAGCGCAGAGGTTGGCCGTCTCGCGGGAGTGGCTCAGTAGGTTCTGCCCGTAACTGCTGCGGTACTTCATCTTACCGACGATGCGGATAAGCTCGGGGTGCATGCCGTGTATGCCGAGGTCAATCACGGTGCGCTTACCAGTCTCGATAATCTCGTCCTCTATCTGCTTGCGTACCTTGCTGACTACCTCCTCGATACGTGCGGGGTGTATGCGTCCGTCCTGTACCAATTGGTGTAGGGAGAGGCGAGCTATCTCTCTGCGTACGGGGTCGAAACTCGATAGGACGATGGCCTCGGGGGTATCATCGACGATGATTTCGATACCTGTAGCGGCCTCGAGGGCACGGATGTTTCGTCCCTCACGACCGATGATGCGTCCCTTGATTTCGTCGCTCTCGATGTGGAAGACGGTTACTGAGTTCTCGATGGCTGTCTCGGTAGCTATGCGCTGGATACTCTGTATGACAATGCGCTTAGCCTCCTTGTTGGCAGTCATTTTGGCCTCCTCGACAATCTCGCTGATGTAGCTCTGGGCCTGGTCCTGCGCCTCGCTCTTGAGGCTCTCGATGATGCGCTCGCGCGCCTCATCGGCCGATAGTCCTCCGATAGCCTCTAGCTCGGTTATTTGGCGCTTGCGCAGCTCCTCGACTTCGTTTCGGCGCTTATCCAGGGCGCTCTGCTGATGCCCTAGTTGCTCCTTGAGCGTA
>CAMBHQ010000216.1 GCA_945867245.1 uncultured Porphyromonas sp. | reverse complement strand
CCAACAGGGAGAGACACGTGTCTACTCCGTCATTGATTGTCTCAGCGTGGAGGTCCTCAGCGCCCCCGAGGATGAGGCGAAGAATCGTCCGACAGCTCCTGCTGCTCCGCTCATAGACTGGGCGAGCTTCGCCCCCGGAGCAGAGGAGGACCCTATGGCTTAGACCCATCAGCACAGCGCCCGACAGTAGTAGCACCCCCTAGCCTCCTCTATCAGTAGCTACAGGCGCTAGCCGTAAAAACGAGAGCTTGTATCGGTACAATACGCTTCGTTGTACCCGTAAAAAATTAGCCCCTACTAGTGTCTCATCCCGAGGCTACTAGTAGGGGCTTTTTCGTGTTGATATTAGAGGCTCCGGATTGCAGTACTGCAACGTGAAAATTTTACTACTGCAATTTGGAAATTTCAGTACTGCAATCTTGAGATTTTACTACTGAAATTTTTCGCTTGTAATACTGCGATGGAGAACTCGCTCTGTAGAGAGGACTCAGCAAGCACGATTAGAGGGTCTATGTACACACAGTAGAGCGCAGAGATACACTTGCTGGTGTCGGGCAAGGCTACTATCTTTGCACAGCGGGGCGAGTGTCTATAAACGCACTGCCCCCAATGTAGCCCGACACGATATGACACTAGCCCCAGACTTTTGCTCTATGATGAGCACACTACTCGGCCAGAGCGAGGCCCAGCAGTTAATAGACGCCCTAGAGGAGACTGCCCCTACCTCGATTAGGCTCTCACGGCACAAGCCTTACACTATTGCAGACGAACTTATCGACACACCCGTACCCTGGTGTAGCCGTGGCTACTACCTGCGCCATCGCCCTACCTTTACGGGGCAGAGCGCCTTCCACGCTGGGGCGTACTATGTGCAGGAGGCGTCGTCTATGCTCATCGCTAGCATAGAGAGCTTGCTCGGGAGCGAGCCCCTCTGCGCTCTAGACCTCTGTGCAGCCCCTGGTGGCAAATCCACACTCCTACTAGATATACTGCCCGAGGGCTCTACCTTAGTATCCAACGAGGTGGTCAAGCACAGGGCCAACATCCTCGTGGAGAACCTACAGAAATGGGGTAATCCCAATAGCATCGCTACCAGTGCTATGCCCGCACAGCTGGGGCAACTCGGGGAGACTTTTGACCTCATACTCGTAGACGCTCCCTGCTCGGGCGAAGGAATGTTTCGCAAAGACCTAGCCGCCCGACAAGAGTGGCATGCTGGTAGCCCTAGCATATGCGCCACACGTCAGCGGGAAATCCTAGCGGATATATGGGGTGCGCTCCGCCCTGGTGCTATGCTCGTCTACAGCACCTGCACAATGAATAGAGAGGAGAACGAGGATGTACTCGCCTATATAATAGAGACGCTCGGCGCCGAGCCTATTGACCTCGGCACGCTAGAGCATGGCATCTGGCGCTCCCCCTTTATAGACTATCCTTGCTATCGTATGATGCCACACCGCACTCGTGGCGAAGGGCTCTTCATGGCAGTAGTACGCAAGCTAGGCGAAGCCACTACAGGCTCTACACGTACGCGAAGCAAAGGGCGCACGAAGGGCAGAGACAAGCAGAGCATACCACAGGAGGCTTACGGCTACCTTGCTGAGCCACAGGACTTCGTCTGGGAGCTCCGAGGCGAAGATATTCTGGCCTATCCCGAGCGCAGTGCCGAGCTTATACAGCGCTTGCAGGAACTGCGTGTACCCATACTATCGGCAGGTGTAGCCGTCGCTAGCCTACGGGGCAAGAGCCTTATCCCCCACACGGCTCTAGCACTATCTACGGCCCTAAGGGCTGATGCCTTCGAGTGGGTAGCACTAGAGGACAAGCAGGTCATCCCCTACCTCAGTCGCGAGGCCATTCAGCTAGACGAGGCTCTAGGCGCAGGCATCAAACTCGTTCATCATAGAGGCTTAGCCCTCGGCTTCGTCAAGCACCTGGGTCGACGCTCCAATAATCTATACCCTCAGGAGTGGCGCATTAGACACGGAGAACGTCTACAGCAGGAGCAACTCTAGTCTATGCGGGACTTTGACTTTAGCCTAAGGCACTTCGGACTTTATCAAGGTCAGACAGCCATGAAGGCTGGTACAGATGCCATCGCCCTCGGGGCATGGGCAGCTAGTCTGGCACTGCCTGCCAAGCGCATACTAGATATAGGGGCAGGCACAGGCATACTTTCCCTCATGCTAGCACAGGCCAACGAGCAGGCGCATATAGATGCCATAGAGCTGGATGCAGGTGCATATATAGATATGTGTAGTAATTTCTCCACCTCGCCTTGGCCCGAGCGTCTGCATCCGATACAGGGCGATGCCCTAGCCTATAGCCCAGAGCATAGCTACGACCTCATCATCAGCAACCCGCCATTTTATCAGGCTACAGCCCCACGTGCCGAGGGACACAGCCGACAGCTGGCACGTACCGAGCAAGTAGGCGGACTAGGCATCGGCTCACTATTAAGAAAAAGCAGAGCACTCCTAAGGCCCACAGGCGCACTGCTACTGATATGCCCTAGCGAACGCGAAGAAGACCTCAGGCTCGCCTCTTGTTTGGCGGGTCTATACCTAGATACGCTGTGCATGGTGTATAGCAAAGTCGGTATTCCCGTCCGCCTGATGGCGCTCCTGCGTCCACTCACGGCTCTTGGACACTATACACCGAGCAAAAAACTGCCACTCATCCTGCGGGACGAATCAGGAGAATACAGCTCTGAATATAAAGCACTTACTAGAGACTTCCTCTATCATCGCTAAGCTAGCAAGATGCTAAATCCCATAGAAATACACTGCCTGATGTGTGCGAATCAAAAGTATTTACTACCTTTGCACTCGCAAACGAAGGCTTGGACTAGCAGGCCGACGTATTAGCAGGCCGAAATAGCTCAGTTGGTAGAGCAATTCATTCGTAATGAATAGGTCGCCGGTT
>CAMBHQ010000215.1 GCA_945867245.1 uncultured Porphyromonas sp. | reverse complement strand
CAACCTTCTGCTTGGTGGCAGAGGAGCCGTAGTTGGGCGTCCACTCGCCGAGGCGCTTACCTAGATAGTAGCCATCCCAGAAGCCACGATTGAAGACCTCGCCCAGACGCTCGTCCCAGCGCTGCACTGCCTCGGCATCAAACTTACCCGCTAGCCAACTATCCATAGCCTCGCGATAAGAGCGCACTACAGCGTCTACATACTCGGGACCACGAGCGCGCCCCTCTATCTTGAGCACACGTACACCTGCATCCAGCATCTTATTGAGGAAGTGGATGGTCTTGAGGTCCTTGGGACTCATGATGTACTCATTATCAATCTCTAGCTGCGTGCCTGTCTGCTTGTCGGTAACGATATAGGAGCGACGACATTGCTGATTGCAACTGCCACGGTTGGCGCTCTTGTCCTGATTGTGCAGGCTGAGGTAGCACTTGCCCGATACTGCCATACATAGAGCTCCGTGGGCAAACATCTCGATGCGTATGGGCTTGCCCATAGGGCCGACGATAGGCTCCTCTAGGATAGCTCGGTGTATCTGGGCTACCTGATTCATATTGAGCTCACGAGCGAGCACCACCACATCAGCAAACTGAGCATAGAAGCGCAGGGCCTCTACATTGGTGATATTGAGCTGTGTAGAGAGGTGTACCTCCACCCCTACCTGACGTGCATAGAGCATAGGCGCTACATCGGCAGCAATGATGGCAGATACCTGTGCCTCCTTGGCCGAGTCGATAATCTGCCTCATCAGCTCTAGGTCCTCATCGTATATAATAGTGTTTACCGTGAGGTAGCTCTTGACCTTGTGCTCCCTGCATATATCAGCTATGCGGAAGAGGTCTTCTGTCGTGAAGTTATTAGCACTCTTGGAGCGCATATTGAGGCCCTCGATACCGAAGTATATAGAGTCTGCCCCTGCATTGATAGCGGCCATCAGAGACTCGTATGAGCCTACGGGTGCCATTATCTCAAAGTCCGAACGATTGTACATTGAATTATTAAATAGTTAAGAGCGGGCTTATCATAGACTTTCCCGCAAGACTATAAACGTCTTAGCGCCCTTTTTGTTCCCTAGGAGGGGACAAAAAGAATACTACCTCGCTCTCCCGAGCGAGGTAGTATAAAGGATTTATCACTTAAACGGTTTACTATTACAGAGAGGATACTCAAGACTGGCTCAAATACTACTCTTATCTATTTGCAAAGGTACTGCCGCCTATAGCCTCCCCCAATACCTAGTAGTGAGTATATTCGGCTGTGGGAATACCTATATGTAATGAGAGGCCTCAGAAGATGCTATGTAATAGCGCTTCTACCTGTGGCAAGAGGGGGGTCTGCTCGTCGTTATACAATACATAGTCCGAGCGCTGACGCATCTCCTCCTCGCTCATCTGCACAGCTATGCGCTGTCGGACGGCCTCCTCGCTACTGCCATCGCGCCGTACAGCACGTGCCACACGTAGCTCTAGAGGCGCACTTACCAGTACTACGGCATCGACGCGCTCACGCAGCCCCTCCGAGGCCAATAGGATAGCGCTCTCTATGGCTACTAGGCGATGCCCCTCGGCAGCCTGCTCCGCCTTCCAGCGGTCTATATCGGCACGGACAGCAGGATGCACTAGGGCATTAACGGACTCTAGCAGACTGCGCTCGCCGAAGATACGCTCTGCCAGATAGGCTCGGTCTAGTCGGCCATCCTCGGTGGCATATAGGCGCTGGCCAAACAACCCGAGCATAGCCTGCCGTAGCTCTTCGTCCTCGTCGTAAAGCGCTTTGGCACGCTGGTCGCAGTCGTACACGGGGATACCGAGGACGACGAGTATGCGGGCGAGCACACTCTTACCGCTACCGATGCCACCCGTAAGGCCTAGGGTCCTCATGGCTGTACCTCCTTGACAAACTGCACGATATCGGGCGATACACGATAAGACACTACCCAATCGGGGCGGGCGCTGAGCACAACGCTCATCTCCTCGCTACCCGCCTTGACCTGCGAGAAGTCTACCGTCAGACGTAGCATATCCTCGTTGAGCTCATTGAAGCGGGCACGGGGGAGTGTTACCAACACATTCGCCTGCCCAGGTAATGGCGTTACCCTATAGCCTGCGGGCTGATTGAGGACCTCGATAGGTAGGATGAAGGTCTGCTGCGTTAGCTCGGCTAGTTTGATACTCAGCCGTACCTGCCCTACCTCGCTATAGAGTCGCTTATCGATACTGAGGGCAACCTCTCGGTCTATATCCTGTGTGATGAGCGTATCCTGCCAAGAGATGGTCTTGATGCTGCTGAGGCCATTGAGGATATTGGCATCGCCATAGACCATGATACTATCGGGGCTGAGCCGTAGCTCCCCAATAGTATAGCCATTAGCCGTAATAGGCTTACCCTCCAGCACTACAGGCAGGCGCTTACCTATGCGTCTATAGACGGGGATTTTTAGCTCCGGATAGTTTATCTGCACGATACTAGCACTACTAGAGAGACGAGAGCTAATAGCCTCGCTCACCTCGCGCTGCGTAAGACCCACATAGAGCTGCTTGCTACGCTCCCCTAGTAGACGTATCTGTACCGTATCTATATCCTCTAGGCTATAGCGGATATGCTCGATGCCCTTGTCCCTTACCTGCACAATGAGGTAGTCTGGGATACGGCCCTGCACCCCGAGGCTAACGTCCACCGAATCCTGCCCTATAGGGATATAGATGGGGCGGGTAACCTCGTACTGTAGCGACTGCTGTATCCAGACGACGAAGGCAAGTAGTAGGAAGGGTAAAAACTTAACGAGGCGAGAACGACGTAGACGGCTACGCCAGCTACTCTCGTTCTCGCCCCCTAGTTGCTTCTTGCCCTTCTTGCTCTGTAGTACTTTTAGTCCGAGCTTCATAGGCTAGCGCATATAGATTTAGACTGCGGGATAAACGCTACC